>JALZBG010000142.1:0-4694 GCA_030947645.1 Vulcanimicrobiota bacterium
TTTTGCAACAGTTTGTTGACCACGGCAGCAAGCGCTGGACTCACGCCCAGCGTCGTGGCATCGATTGTGGGGACCGGCTGCGAGATATGCTTAAGGGCCACGGTAACCGGAGAATCGCCGCTGTACGGCAGCTTGCCGGTCAGCATCTGATACAGCACGATCCCGACGCTGTAAAGATCGGAGGTCTCTCGCAAGTCGTGACCCTGCGCTTGCTCGGGAGAAATATAGTAGACGCTGCCCATCACCATTCCGGGTTTTGTCAGCGTCATCGTGTGTTGAGAAACGGCGCGAGCGATGCCGAAGTCGGAGAGTTTTACGACGTCGTCTTTGGTAACCAGAATGTTGGCCGGCTTGATGTCGCGGTGCAGAATCCCTTGGCGGTGCGCATAGGCGAGTCCGCTGCAAATCTGTGCGGCGAAATCAATCGCTACGGGCTCCGGCAGCTTGCCGTCGGCCGCGATAATTTCCGCCAGTGAGGGACCGTCAACCAGTTCCATTACGATGTAATACGACTCACCTTCACGACCGACGTCGTAGGTGTTGACGATATTGGGATGCGATAGTTTGGCGGCCGATTCCGCCTCTTGATAGAAGCGGCGCACGAAGTCTGCATCGGCGGCGTATTGGGCGCGAAGCACCTTGATGGCCACCTGCCGTCGCAGCAGGGTGTCGGTGCCGCTGTAGACGGTCGCCATGCCGCCTTCACCCAACGGAGTTTCTAAGCGGTAACGATTGTTGAAGAGCTGCTCGGTCATTGTGCGTTGCGCAGTGCGGTGCGCAAGACAATGCGCGCAATCGGCGCCGCCACTTCCGCCCCGTAGCCGGCATTTTCAATAATGATGGCGACGGCCACGCGCGGACTCTCCGCTGGAGCAAAGGCGACAAACCAGGAGTGCGGTTTGCCCGCCGGATTGGTCGCCGTACCGGTTTTACCGGCTACCGTTGCATCCGATAACGCTGCCGGAGTTCCCGTACCTCGTTTAACCACCGCGACCATCATGTTCTTCACGTTTTGGGCGGTCTCCGCCGAAATCGGTGTGGCAAGCTGCACCGGTGAGGTATTGCGCACTCCAGTCGGCGTGGCGATCTGGCGCACGATGAACGGTCGGGGTTCCACGCCGCCGTTGGCTACGGTCGAAGCAATCAATGCCATGCGCAGCGGCGTAACCAGCAAATTCGCTTGACCGAATCCTAATTGCGCAAGTATAGATTTGGAAACAGTTGATCTTTCCGGAATGCGATCGGTTTGACACGGCAACTGAAAGTCCAGTGATTGTCCTAACCCCCATCGATCCGCGTAGTCGTACCACTTATCTATACCCAGCGCTAGTGCAATTTGCGCGAAATCGACGTTACTCGAGAGGGCAAACGCACCGGTGAGGCTTTCCGTGCCGGTTGCCTCTTGTTCGGAGTTGTGAACCGTAAAATCGCCGACCGTGAAATAGCCGGGATCGTTAAACGTTGAGTCCATCGTTAGGACACCGCTATCCAGGGCGCTCGCGGCCGTGACGATTTTGAAGGTCGATCCTGGAGGATACAAACCATCGGTCACCCGGTTGAGCAGCGGGCTCTGCGGGTTTTGCGAGATTGTCGGAAAGGACGCATCGAGCACGTTGGGATCGAAGCTCGGAACACTCGCGATTGCGAGGATTGCGCCACTGCGTGGATCGATAACAACGCCCGCTCCACGCGCGTGGACGGATAGCTGCTGTGCCAAGACGCTCTGAATCGCAAGGTTGAGCGTGGTAACGATATTGGATCCTTTGCCGACAGTACTGGATCCCCGCGCAGCGTTAAAGATTTGCACCAGTTGACTTGCGGGATTGCCGTAAACGTCGGGCGGACGAAGTTGATCGTCGTATGCGCTTTCGATTCCGGAAGTCCCATAGCGCGTGGAGACGTAGCCCACGGTTTGCGCGAGGGACTCACCGTAGGGATACTGCCGTTTGCTGCGCACGGTTCGAGCGAGCACGGTTCCGTCGCTTGCCAATATGGCACCCCGAAATTCTGCACCAAGGGCATGGCGCGGATTATGCGCTCTGGCGGATATCCCGGGGCCGGCGATTACCTGCACCCACAGTTGTCGTGCCGCCAGCACTACGAAAAGTACCACGAAAACGCTGCGAAGATGCGATATTGCGCGATTGGGCACTAGGCCCGGACTATCTCGCGTTGATGCAAGCTGCGATAGTCCTGCAGCGTGCGCGGAGGGCCGGCCGTACTTTCAAGGGCTTCAGCCAGCGCGCGAGCCGTGTCTAGACTCGTCAGGCAAGCGATGTTGGCTTCAACGGCAGCGCGGCGAATGCGGTAGCTGTCGTTCAGCTCTTTGGCACCCGTAGCGTCGTTAATGACGAGATCCACGCCGCGGGAGGTAATAAGGTCCAGTGTATGCGGGGAGCCATCTTGAATCTTGTTGATTAGCGTTGCGTCGATTCGCGCGTGTTTTAACGTTCGCAATGTGCCGCCCGTGGCGTGAATGGCAAAACCCAAATTTGCATATCGGCGCAAGACAGAGACGGCCGCAGTCTTTTCCTCATCAGCGATCGTCGCGAGAATTCTTCCACCGGCTTCCGGCAAGCGGATGCCGGCGGCAAGGAAACCTTTGCGCAATGCACCGGCAAAAGTCTCGTCGATTCCCAAGACTTCGCCGGTTGATTTCATTTCCGGTCCTAATATTGTTTCTACGCCGCGCATTTTTGCAAAAGAAAACACGGGAACCTTGACCACGGTGAACGGGGCACGAGGTCGCAAGCCGGTGCCGTACTCCATATCGCGCAGGCGCTGACCGAGGGCGATGCGGGTTGCGGCCGCAACGATATTGACCCCCGTTGCCTTGGAAATGATGGGAACGGTGCGGCTTGCGCGCGGGTTCGCTTCAATGATGTACAAGTCACCTTGATGAATCACGAATTGAATGTTGATCAAACCGCGGATCCCTAGCTCCCGCGCTATCGCGGTCGTCACTTCTACGATGCGCTTTTCCATTTGCGGACCTACGGTCTGCGTGGGATAGACGCTTATTGAATCCCCGGAATGTATGCCGGCGCGTTCAATGTGTTCGAAAATTCCGGGAATAAGTATGTCGCTACCGTCGAAAACGGCGTCGACTTCCACTTCCAGACCCCGCAAATATTTGTCCACGAGTAAGGGCGCTTCTGCTTGAATCGCCGGAGCGGACTCGGCGTAGGAGGCTAGTTGACCCTCATTGTACACGATTTCCATTCCGCGCCCCCCGAGCACGTACGACGGCCGCACCAGCACCGGAAACCCTAATTCACGCGCGATGGCCCGGGCTTCACGAAATGACGTTGCCGCCTTCCCCAACGGACGGGCCACACCTAACCGATGCAGCGCCTCGTCGAACTTGCGCCGGTCTTCAGCCATGTCGACGCTCGCGCGGTCGCTGCCCATGATGCGCACGCCGCGCTTACTTAGATCTGCGGCGAGATTGATTGCCGTCTGTCCACCAAAGGCCAGCATCACGCCGCGCGCTTGCGTCGCGCGATATGCGGCTTCCACTTCGTCCGCACCAGGTGGTTCAAAAATCAAGGTATCGGAGATGTCGAAATCAGTTGAAACCGTTTCCGGATTATTGTTGACCACGACCGCAGAGCATCCAGCATCACGCAACGCCCAGGCCGCGTGAACGCAAGAATAGTCGAATTCGATGCCCTGGCCGATGCGGATCGGGCCGCTTCCTACCACCACCACGCCTTCCTTCGTTGGGACACGCATTTCGTCACACTCGTCGTGCGAAATGTAATAGTACGGAGAACGCGCGGGAAACTCCGCAGCCGCAGTGTCAACCATACGAAAGACGGTTCTGTGCGAGTCACGAGCTTTTGTTTGTATCCCAGCTTCGCGAGGCTCAGCCTTCGACAAGCTCAGGGTGACATCGGCGTGAGCGTTCGTGTCGCGCTGAACGTTCTTGTCATGCTCAGCTTCGTCTGTGCTGAGCTTGTCGAAGCATCGAAGCACGGCGATGCCGCGCTGTGAATAACCTGATTCGACCGCAGCGCAAAGGTCGCCATCGCTTGTCCCTCCACGGAGGCGCTGTTCAAGCTCGACGAGTTCGGCTATTTCATGAAGCCAGAACACGTCAATCGCGGAGAGCTCCGCAATGCGTTGCGGCGATATTTTGCGCCGCAGTAGCTCGGCGATTGCAAAAAGCCGTTCGTGCGTCGGATGTACGATGATGGAGCGCAGTTCATCATCGTGCCAATCGGCGAGCGCGTTGCCGGTTAGCGTCTCACGCTGCAAATCCAAACCACGCACTGCTTTCAAGAGGGCGGCACCGAACGTTCTCCCGATCCCCATCGCTTCGCCCGTCGATTTCATCTGGGTTCCCAAGCGCGTGTCCGCCAATGGAAACTTATCGAAGGGCCAGCGCGGGATCTTCACTACAACGTAGTCGAGCGCCGGCTCATACGCCGCCTTGGTGACTGCGGTGACGGGGTTGTCAATTCGATCTAACGTCTGCCCGAGCGCGATGCGCGTGGAAATTTTGGCGATGGGATAACCCGTCGCTTTTGATGCCAGCGCGGAGCTGCGCGATACGCGAGGGTTGACTTCGATAATCCGGTATTCGCCGGTCTGTGGGTGCAGCGCAAATTGAATATTGCAACCGCCTTGTACGTTGAGCGCCCGGATTACGTTGAGGCTTGAGGTTCGTAGCGTCTGGTAGTCGACATCCG
>JALZBG010000142.1:4704-5395 GCA_030947645.1 Vulcanimicrobiota bacterium
TCCGAAAGCGTTTGAGAGGGTGCGACGACGATTGAATCTCCGGTATGCACGCCAACCGCATCGATATTCTCCATGTTGCAGACGATGATGCAGTTGTCGAGACGATCTCGTAGTACTTCGTACTCGATTTCTTTCCAACCGAGGAGGGAAGTTTCCAAGAGCGCTTGATGGATGAGGCTAGCGCTAAGCCCGCCCTCAAGTGTCTCCCGCAGTTGGTCGTCATTGTAAACTATCCCGCCGCCGGTCCCGCCCAGCGTGTATGCCGGGCGCACAACGAGTGGATAGCTATGCTCTTGAGCAAAGCGAAGGCCCGTCGCGATGTCGGTGATGATCGCGCTTTCTGGAACTGGTTCGCCGATTTCCAACATCTTTGTTTTAAAAAGCTCGCGATCCTCAGCGAGCTTTATCGTTTCAACCGGCGTTCCGAGCAGCTCAACGTCAAAACGTTGGAGTATGCCGCTGCCGTCCAATTCGACCGCAAGATTTAGTCCGGTTTGACCGCCTAACGTCGGCAAAAGCGCGTCCGGCCGCTCCCGTTCAATGATCGCCTCGAGAGACGCAGCGTTCAGCGACTCGAGGTAGACGGCGTCCGCTATTTCGGGATCCGTCATGATGGTCGCCGGATTGGAGTTGACGAGCACGACCCGGTGACCTTCTTCGCGCAGGGCCCTGCATGCTTGCACGCCGGCAT
>JALZBG010000143.1 GCA_030947645.1 Vulcanimicrobiota bacterium
GATTCATGGCGACGGCTCCAAGAAGACCACGCTCGAGCGGGCGACCGATGCGTTTAGCAACGACAACGTGGACGTAATTCTCTTTGGACACAGCCACGTTCCATATTGCGCCCGACACGGCGTAAGGTTGGTTCTAAACCCCGGATCGCCGACAGACAAGCGACGCAACGCCCAGTACTCCTATGCCATCCTCGAGGTAGGTGGTGAGGCCGCGGTACCGTCGTTGCATTACTTCGGTGAACACTAGACGTGCGCCCGCCGCAACCCAGATCTGGGTCGATCGCCTTGCTAGCAGATCGAGTGAACTAGGTGGTCAATTAAAAGACGGCAACGCTAAGGATGGCCTGGTGTTCGTCTCGGGAACGCCGTTACGGTAATCCTTCAATTTTTCGGTGATAAGCTCCAGCGCTTTTTCCATTTGCGGATCAATTCCATCACGGTATTCGTGAGGAGCGATATCAATGTCGAAGTCTGGATCCGTTCCGTAGTTCTCGACTTTCCAGCCGACGTCGGTAAACCAAAACGAAAACTCCGGTTGCGTTGTGATCGTTCCGTCCACCAAACGGTGATACGGGTTGATGCCGATAACGCCGCCCCAGGTTCTTTTTCCAACCAGTGGTCCGAGTTTATACAACTTAAAACAGTGGCTGAAAATGTCGCCATCGGAGCCGGCGTTTTGATTTGTGATGGCGACCATCGAACCGCCAACTGATTCCGGCGGATAGGGCTGCGGTGGACCGTACCGTGACACATCGTAGCCGACGCGTTTGCGCGCTAGTTTTTCAAGCAATAACGGCGACACGTGTCCGCCGCGATTGTAGCGTACGTCGACGATTAGGCCGTCACGATTGAACTCCGACAGATATCCTCGGTGAAATTCAGAGAAACCCCAAGGGCCCATGTCGGGAATGTGAACGTATCCTACCTTGCCGCCGGTGCGGTCGTGGACCATTGTGCGGTTTGCTTCGACCCACGCACGGTACCGTAAACCGCGCTCATCGCGCAGCGTCTTAACCAAAACGCGGCGTTCGTTGCCTTTGCGCGCGATTGTCAAACTGACCTCACGCGCTGCCGCATTGACCAGTAATTCTTCGGGTCCGCTGCCTTCGTTAAGCCGCTTGCCGCCTACGGCAATGAGGATGTCACCCTCCTGAATGTCGAGCCCAGGCTCAGCCAGCGGAGAATCAACCTCCCGGTTCCAGGAATCTCCCCGCAAGATTCGCGCAATGCGGTAACCCCCCGACTTTGGATGAAACTCAAGATCTGCGCCTAAGAAGCCGCGTTGATACTGCGGCGGAATCCGATGATCGCCACCAAATTCGTATGCGTGAGAAGTGCCGAGTTCACCCTGCATCTCCCAGATCAAGTCCGATAGTTCGGAGCGAGTACGGATGCGGGAGAGGACGCGGTTATAGCGCTCGAACACGCGGTCCCAGTCAACGTCGGACATGTCTTCGACCCAAAAGTGCTCCCGTTGCAAGCGCCATGCTTCCCGGTACATCTGAGCCCATTCGTCGCGCGGCGCAATCTCTATGCTGACCCGATCTAAGTCGATCCAGCCGCTTTTGCGACCGGGTTCCGGGGGGGTCTTTTGCTCCTCGCCCTCCTCAGGAAGTTCGGCTTGCGCATCGATTGCACGCAAGCGATTATGAGATCGGTAAAGCAGAGTCCGGTGATCGGCTGCGAGCCGAATCTCCCCAACGTCCTGCTGAACTGTCGCTACTCGAAGTCCGTCGAAGTCGTATGCCAAAAGTGTGCCGACTTCGTCTGTCTCATCCCACGAAACGCCGACTGGTTTAAGTCCACGCACCGGAAACTGCGTAAAAAGCGCACGACCTCTGGTCGCCACGATTTGCTCGTACTGGCCTTCGTCTACGGGAAAACCAAGAATCCGTCCGGTTATGCCGTCAAAGTCGATCTCGATGGAAACCGATTCGTCGTGTTTCTTACCATCGTCGTGATGTTTTTCGTGATCACGGTGTATAGGGCGCGGTTTGGGAACGAACGGTGAGGGGACATCCTTGCGCAGAGTGAGGGCGAAGGGACGCATCGCTTGCGGAAAGCTCAAGTCAAACTGCAGCGCGTCATAAACCGGATTAAAATCCCGCGTTGAAATGAAATACAGGTACTTGCCTTCTGGATCCCACACAGGCGAGCGATCCACTCGCAGCATCGGCGTGACGTCGTGGACCTTCCCAGATTTAACCTTGGCAATTCGAATGATCGCAGTGTCCGTGGTTTGCGACCAGCAATACGCTATATACCGCCCGTCTGGAGAAAACGAGAGGTCGGTTATTCGATTGCCCAAGCTCTTGTCCAGCACGCGGACTCGTTTGGTGTCGATGTCGAGTAGGATCAATTCGTGACGGTGATTAGCCAGCGCGATTAGGTCTTGCGTAGACACGGCGAGCTCTGTAATCCGGCCTAAGTCCCCATCACTCGCCACTTTTGGTTCTTGCGAATGGAGGCTGTGAATTTCAACCTGCTCGTGACCCGGCGCATCGCTCACCACCGCAAAGCGCTTTCCGTCGTGCAGCCATTCGGCTAAGCGGTAGCGCGCTTTGTTTCCGACGCCGTGATGCACCACTGCTTCCTCCCAATGGGGCATAGTAAAAGGCTGGCCCCGAGAGATGAGGGCCAAGCCCGTCCCATCCGGCGCTGGCGCAAAATGTTCCAATTCCTCCGATGCTGGCACGAATCGCCTCACGCTCTGTGGCGCTGCCGAGGCGGTGCTCACTTCAACCAAGCGGCTCGTCCCTTCGACGGAATCGAACATGCAGATCTGCCCGGCGGCGGTATAGACGATGTACCGTCCGTCGCTAGATGGGAAGCGGACGTAGTATTCCGCTTCCCGCGTGTGCCGCTGCACATCAGTGCCGTCGGGCGTACATGAATAAATGTTTCCGATACCATCGTAATCGTCTAAGAAATACACTCGATTGCCAATCCACATGGGCCACACGGGATTGCCGCCGCGAGCAATCAGACGTTCGAAAGTTCCTTTTCCGTCTTTGTCAATCCAGAGATCGCCGGCGGTTCCCCCGCGATATCGTTTCCAGCGGGCGGGGTCGTCGGCATTGCGTCCAACGACGATTGCGCCGCCCGGCGCCACGCAAATTGATTTTATTGGACCAACTTGCAGGGAGCGCGCTCTTCCACCGTCTTTAGAGATAACGTAACCGCTGGTTTCCCGTTCGTACCAAGCACCCTCGTTACACACGAACCGGATTTCACTACTATCAGTGCTCCATTCGGAGATGGCACACATGGTGCCGCCGAAAAACGTGAGACGAGTTGGATTTCCTCCCTGAGACGGCATGATGTATATTTCCGGGTGGCCTTCGTCGCGCGAAACGTACGAAATATACTTCCCGTCGGGCGATAGCCGTGGGCTCGAACATTCACCCGAGCTCGCCGTGAGGCGCCGTGCGGTACCGCCATCGGCGTGAACGGACCACAGATCGTCTTCGCAAACGAACACGATGAGACCGTCAGAAATTGTGGGATAGCGGTAATAGCCTTGCGTCATGGGAGCCCAAAGGTTAAGCGGGGGACAGCGCGCATCCCGCTAACGCGCGGAAGGTACGGTAGTCAGACTGCCCCAACCACTATGACCTTGTCTCTGCACGACGGTTACGCTTCCTTGCTCCAAGAGTTCGAAGCGCGCACTCCACGGGCACTTGCCCGTTCGATTTCTCATGCCGAAGCGGGCCACGGTGCCGAGTTGATGCGCCATCTTTTCCTGAAGACTGGGCGCGCCGCAACAATCGGGCTAACGGGTCCGCCTGGTGTCGGTAAATCAACGCTCAGTTGCGGACTGGTGCGCAAGGCGCGTTCGCTCGGTAAAACCGTCGGGTTTATATCCGTCGATCCCAGCTCCCCTTTCTCGCACGGCGCGTTGCTTGGCGACCGCATCCGCTTGAACGAACACTTCACCGATCCCGAAGTCTTCATCCGTTCAATGGCGAGTAGGGGACATTTGGGCGGCGTCGCCGGAGCGACCGCGGACGCCGTCTTGTTGATGGACGCCTTCGGTAAAGACCTTATCATCATCGAAACCGTTGGTGTCGGTCAATCCGAGATAGAAATTGCCGACTTGGCACAAACCACGATTGTGGCGCTGCAACCCGGCAGCGGCGATTCGGTACAGGTTCTCAAGGCGGGGATACTGGAAGTGGCGGACATCTTTGTCATCAATAAATCGGATCATCCAATGGCCAATCAATTGCAACGCGAGATACACTCAATGATGGAAATGCTAGATTTTTCCGGCTGGGTTCCCGAGATGGTAAACACCCAGGCGCTCACTGGGGAGGGCATTGATGATCTTTGGAAGGCGGTCGAGAAGCATCGCGCGTACCTGGAAAGCACGGGCGAAATGGCGTACAAGCGGCGCGAGGCCTTTACGCATCAAGTCCGCCAACTGGCCTTGGCCCAGCTCGAGCGCCGGCTCGAAAACGAGCTGGGTGCGGAAGTGACTGCCGGTATTGACCCTTATGCCGCTGCGCAGCGTGTGCTCACGGCTTTTGGAATGCATGGCGAAGAGGAAGGCGGAGCATTTCGCGGGCGCCCCAAAGCGCGGGCTCGTGTCAAGGGACTTCACTAGTTATGCGCAGATACGGTACCGCACGCAGGTACCGCTTTGCTATAACTTGGAAACAATGCGGCGGCGCGGCGAACGCGCCCGCATCCCGTAGTAATTAGAAGGCAAATTTGGCAAAGATGATCGAACGCCCGAGTGGG
Organism: Vulcanimicrobiota bacterium; assembly: GCA_030947645.1. GTDB lineage: Bacteria > Vulcanimicrobiota > Vulcanimicrobiia > Vulcanimicrobiales > Vulcanimicrobiaceae > JALZBG01. The sequence continues at coordinate 4,744 of JALZBG010000143.1, forward strand.
CTCGGCGCGATAACCACCAATCAATTCAGCCACCAAGCAGAACAATGGGAAGCGGCATCAGCGCGTGGAGGCAGGCGTAAGGGCCCCGGTTCGGGCGCCGTCGACCGCACGATATCCGATCTGCCGCTCAAAGCGCTTTACGGACCGCAAGACGTTGCGCAACTTGACCTGTCGGATGACCTTTCATACCCTGGCCAGTATCCGTACACCCGCGGCATACACAGCAATATGTATCGCGACCGGTTGTGGACAATGCGCCAGTTTGCGGGATTCGGAAATGCGAAGCAAACCAACGAACGATATCATTTCTTGCTTTCTCAGGGACAGCATGGTTTATCGGTAGCCTTCGACATGCCCACGCTGATGGGATACGATTCGGATGCGCCCCGTGCTCGTGGAGAGGTGGGCAAGTGCGGCGTCGCCATCGATTCACTCGCGGACATGGAACAGCTTTTCGATGGAATCGACATGGGTGACATCACGACATCCATGACGATTAATGGGCCGGCCTGCATAGCGCTCGCGCAGTACATCGCCGCTGCCGAAAAGAAAGGAATACCGCGTAGCGCGCTTGGCGGTACTATCCAGGCGGATATTCTCAAAGAGTATATC
>JALZBG010000008.1 GCA_030947645.1 Vulcanimicrobiota bacterium
CGCTCCACACGGACCCGTCGTAGTAATCGTCCGGCGCTTCCTCGCGGTACGCCAACCGGAACCCTCACCCGACGACATTGCCGCGTTGCCCTACGCACACATTGAGAGCGCAGCCGCTTTGCGTCCATTCACGGTCTTGCAAGATTCTAAAGCGGTACTCCCCGGCCCGCGGCTTTCGGATAGGGGGTTGCAGGGCGGAAACGGACTCCTTCTTGATGAGGGGGTTCCAAATTACGACATCGTAAGCGGCTACTCGCTTTTCTCATCCCTTCCGGCGAGGTACGCGCAAACGGTCGAAGCAACTCCCGCCACCGACGCCTTTCGCTATGGCGACCAGGCCGGCGGAGGAACCTTTGAAATTAACTCAGCCAACCCTCAGAGGGTCCAAAACTCTTTGATTTTGGGCAGCGACTCAAGTTTACGCGTCACACTGCCGCAACGGAACGCGCAAGCAATCGCCGCCGCCTCGAACGATTCATCGGAAGCGCGGGAACGTGCTGAAATCGTTGCTGACAAAGAGCTGTCCGACGCGCAATTACATTTCGTGAGCGCAACATCGCTCGCCCACGCGCTAGGTGCGGGTGGTGATACGTTTTCTAACGGTTACACGTTTGCGGGACTCTCGATGCAACGTACTAGGGATTATCGTCTATCTGGAACGTTCGGCCTGGACCGAGGATTTTATCGCGGTGACTTCAGCGGTTCGGGGCTCACAAGTACCTGGGCCGATGGAGCAGTGGAAGCAAATGCGCAATCTCTTGGACCGGTTACGCGATTCGCCGGCTTTGCGCTGCGTGAATCTTCGGGATACGATGAGTCCTATAACAGCGGCGTCCCTGATGTTGCGGCGCATCTCTCTCAACGCCATGCGTATGTTGGCATCCATGCCGGCCATCGCTTCCTGGACGAAACCGCAACCTTGGACGGTTTCCAGTCTGCTTACAGCGGTGGGCCGGCTCAGTTTCCAAGCTCTCAAGCCGGCCTATTTCCCGGGTTAAGGCTCAACATCAAGCCCAACGAACGCTGGAACCTGGTATTTTCGGCAGTCGACACATTCCGACTCCCCACATTTCTTGAAAAATTGAGCGCTCCTGGACTTCCCGGATTCTACGATCGTAGTCGAATCTTGCAATCGTCCGTGTCGTACACCGATTTATCACGCGTTCGCGCGGAACTTACAAATTTTTCAGAAACAACCCGCGGAGTTGGCGAAAGTACTTCATGGGGCATAGGGGCGTCGTTAATGTGGCAACTCACGCCCTCGCTATCCTTGCGCGCCTGGATGCTTCGTTTCAATAGCAGTCGGCAATACGCCGGGACGAGCACGCGCGCGATGTCGTTCGATGTGAGTTCATTCTGGCTCACGTATGAAATGAAACACGAAGTTCGCGCCGACTTTCTGTTTCGCCGCAACCTCATGGATTTTGAGCCTGACGCCCATTTTGATGCAGCGGTCTCCGGACCGCTGCATCAGGGCTTGCGCTGGCGCTTGTCGACGGAACGCCGTCATATGTTGCGATACGTGGACTTCGGTTTCACATCTATTCGATAAGACGCCTCAGCTAACGAGAGAGAACCTTTATGGTATTGTCGTTATCATCGTTGAAATAGATGCGGGGTATTGTCGGCATTAATGCCTTGCACGGCTATCCCAAACAGAGCGCCGGGAGGTCCAGAGTCAACATTCATACACCCATAACGCGGCCGCTCGGCGAGAGTTGTATAAGTCGATTATCGAACGTGTTCCCGAGTACCAAATCCCCGTTGTACAGCAGATCACCGCTAATCGGTGCGTTCAATGGCGCACCATGGTAGACTTGGCGGCCGTACCGCGCATCCGGACCAAAAAAAACTGGTCGGTTTTGGACGACACAATGATCCCGTTCGGGCGCACTAGTGACACGTGCGAGATAGCGTAGACGCGACCCAAATCGTTGCCATCGATTATGTACAGCGTGTCTCGAGCGCTATCGTAGGTCAATCCAGATGGTGCTAATATGGATCCCGGAACGCCGTGATTGACATCGGGACCAGCCACGATCTTATCGAACGTGAAGCCGTTAGAATGGATGTTAGGGCGAATAGTGCTGCCGTCCAACGCATTGCTTTCGTAAAACGCTGCTACGCCAAACGGGCCGGCGGGAGCGCTAAAGGCTTGGCCAAACGGCCCGTGCCAAGGTCCACCCCGCAGGGCAGTAACAACCTGGCCGTCCGGCGAGACGATTGGATTGTCGTTGGCAGTGTACGCTGCGGCCCAAATGTCATCCCTCGGTCCAAGCGCAATTGCGGCGCAGCCCTTCAATGAACGCTCGGCGACCAGCCGGCGAGGCTTGGCTCCTGCAAAAGGATGCAGCACTTCGATCGCGGTGCCGTCTCCTTGAATATTCGCCTTATCGTTAAAGTTGCACGCGATAAGGTCGCCTTTAGTGATTCTACCGGTCGTCGCGTTGGCGATAACCAGACCGTACGGGTTCTGGTCGCCGTTGACCGGGTCAACCGTCGAACCGATGGCCGTACTATGGTGCAGGTGCCCAAAAAATGTTCACATCTGAAGCCAAAGTAGTGAGTGGGTTTGCCGAATTCAATTGAAGCGGGAGCGAAGCGAAAGCCATGGCGCCGATGAGCGCAAGATTCACGATCGTGTTCTCCCTTGAGCGAGGTAAGTTTGAAGATGGTAAGGCGAAAAGATGAAAAAAGGATGAAAGGCTTCGTAGAGCATCGCATCACAGCAAGTCGTTGTCCGCCGTGGCACCACCTTTCACCATTTCGAAACGTGATCGGCTCAGCGTCGTGGCGCGACCTCAGCCAACCGTCACGCTAATATGCCAACAGCAGGCCCGCAGTAAGTGTGTGCTTGGTAAGCGGCGCGTGCGTGATGACGTCATCCACTGTTAGGCGCGTGTTTTGCGTAAGCCGTCGGCCCGTCGTAAGCGTCAGCGATCGGTACAATCCAGTGGAGGCGCGCGTGCCGTCGTAGCGGGCCAACGCGAACAACTCCGGCGCGAAAGCCCAGCGAAGCTGTAAGAAACCACCGCTGGATTGTTCAGGAGATCCGAGGCCCGCTGAGCTTGAATCGTTTCCGTTTTGGAGAACCGCGTCAACAACTAGCTTTCCGGAATGATAGTTTGCGCCAAATCCTTGTCTGAAAAAACTATCTGGGATGGGGCGCAACGGACGGCGGCCTTGATAACCGTACATGCTGAGCGTCAAAGGCCCGCGAGCGTGTTGCACATAGAACATCGTATCAAGCCCACTGGTTGGCAGGCCTGATTGTTTGTCGTGTCCCTTTAGCACGAGCAGATGCAGGTCGAGTCCAGTGCTTGAGCTTCCGAACGCCAGATCAACCCCGATGTGCGGATCGAACAGGTTGAACGGATTGGCGCCCACCGTTTGGTCAAAGATCGCGTAATGATTCTGGGTTTCTCGAAACGTTTCGGGGTCAACGGGAAGCGGTAGCGTAAGTTGCCCGGCTGCTATGCGAATAGCCCCGCCGCGGCTGTTTGGCGTTGATAAGTAATTTAAACGGACATCGCGTGCCGCGCCGGGACGTCCGCCGTCGACGACATACGATTCCACAAAATAACTCAGGTGTTTCTTAATGCTGCCGCCCGTGAGCAGTTCTATCTCATCAGCGACCACCTTGGGCAATCTTGCCGGATCCGCTTCGCTTGAATACTGGAGATTGACTTTGACCGCGATCGGCACTACCGGCCGGGTTTGGCCAATTGGGAGACGATAGCCCGCTGCGAAAAACGCAGCCCCAAACTCGTTGAGTCGGGGGACAACCGTATGGCACTGCTGACACGAAAATCCGTACCGGTGCGCAAAAATAGGAATCGCTACAGCCGGCCGTAAGCAGGTGAAAAGACAGGCTGCGACCAGCCCCATCGCCATCCGTTTTTTCAAGAATCGTGCGGCCGGTGTAACGCTATACGGCGCCGGTCCGGTTTTCCGACCTTGCCGCTTCCATTTCAACGCCGACTCCAAAATGGTAGGACAGGTGTCCTCCCAATGCGCCCGACACGAGCAATACCAGCACTCCCAATACGGTCAATATATACCCGAAGGCGCTCGGTGGGTGTCCGGCGCGGATAAAATAGGCCGCCACAAAAATGCCGACCACCAGCAAATTCATAGCCATGTGCGTCGTTGCAGTTTTTTTTGCGGTCTCCGACATCGGTGCGGTAGCATAATCCACGAAGCCAAAAACGGCGGCCACAAGCGCACCGATGATACCAAAGCCGATCAAAGCCAGGCTCATGTTCGGCCACAGCCCATTATCGCTAAAATGAGAAATGATATCGCTAATGAGCGCCCCCGCAAAAAACGCAATCGGAAAGGGAATTAACATGGGGTGAATTGGATGACCCATAAGAGTGGCTTTTCCTTGCATTTGAAACCTCCCGTCCTGATTGCTCGCTTTTAGCCTTCAAGTGCCGCCAATTCTAGGCAAAGTAAATTGAACACTGCCAAGCAACATTGTCAATGCAGCGGCATGATTTCTACAACCCGCGAGGCCAGGGGACGCCCACCGTGATAGCGCCGCCGATCGTGCCGGAGCCGCCCGTCAATGGTTGGCGCCTTTCTATGATGAGGCGGGCGTGTGGCGTAACGTGCGTCGCTGCGTACCAAACGATATCCCGCGTCACGAACGGCGAAGCCGAGGTGTCATAGCGGACGGCGAGGTAAAAATGGTCTCGCGGATAGTATTTCAGCCGCACGTAACCACCGCTTGAAGCTAGAGAGTTGCCAAAACCGTCGGCGTTCGCGTCACGGCCCCACCATTGCTCCGCCAGGAGATCAAATCGCTTCGAAACCGCGTGTGCGAAGACTCCGCTGCGCATATATGCGTCGCCAAATGTGCCCCGTCCCGTTGGGGTGATCTTGCGGGAGCCGGCTAAAACTTGACCACCGACATCGATTCCCTGGCGGATCGGGGCGCGAACGAACGCTCCGATCTCGGGTGCGCCTGCCGTCGTGCTTTCGCCCGTGGCTAGCGGCCGTCCGCCGTATGCTGCCCCTTTGAATTCCGCAAAAGCCAAGGTCAATGCGCCTGCAATGCGCCCTGCTTGACGTTGCATTTGTACGCCCCAGCGCGGTGCCGCAAGCGTGAGGTCATTAAGTCCCACCCGCGACGAATAGTAGCCGTACGGGCTTAAATCGTCCAAGCGTTGTCCCGGTGATTGCTGCAGCGGCAGTTCGAACAATCCCGCACGGTACAGGGCGTTCGTATGGGCGTTGTACGTTGCAAGATTGGCAAGGTACAACGCGCTCGGCCCCCCGCCGGCTCCCAGGTTATAATGCAGAAATGCGCTGATTGCCCCAATATCCGCGTTGGACAGAATGACCCCACCCGGCGTAAACCGGCGGCTTCCAGCGACCGGATCTTTTTCGTATTCAAGCTGATAGCGGAGCGCGACGCCCGTTGTGCCGTGCTTTGGTAATCCGGCGAGCTGGTAGCCTCGGTTCCGAAAGGCATTTCCAAATGCGTTGAGCTCGGGCAATACTGAGTGGCAGGCACCGCACCGTAATTGATACCGTTGAGCGAAAAGCGGAATACCCTTTGCAGGCAAAGCTGCGAAAACAAAGGCCACAACCCCCGTCATTGCTGCGAATACAGTCTTATTGAACAATGATCACCCCTCGCATCGGCGCACCATAGTGGTAAAAGCAACCGTACAAAAAAGTGCCCCGGCTGTCGGCCGTAATCGTCTGCGAGTTGGTTTGCGGTGCCAGCGTCCCAGTCGAGAAGTTGGCAACCGCAGCCCCTGACCGTACTGTAGCCGAGGTGGAAAGAGGCGACCCAATTGGAAACGAGGCGGCCTGAATGATGGTAGCGGTGTGGTTGGCGTTGTCCCCGTTTACGAAACGGATGGTGGTGCCAAGAGAAATCGTCAGGGGAAGCGGAGCGTATCCGCCCGCGCTGCCCTGCGGCAGCGTCGTTGCCGGATGCATGGAGAGGCTCATATCGATCACGACGTCGGAAGCACCCCCGGAAGACGCAGACCCTAAAGCTCCCGGCGTGCACCTAATGCAGGCGATGAGAGCGATCAGCACAGCAGCTCTCATCATCGATCGAGTGCTACCCAATCATGAAACAGTTCGCCAAAAACGGCTGACGTTAAATTAGTTGATGCCAACATCGTCCGGCGCAAATTGCCGCGCCGATCAAGCAAGTATACGAACGTCGTGTGCTGGTCGGCGTATCCTCGTTTCCCGCGAACTGCAGAAACCGCAAAGCGACGCATCAGTGCATGAATCTCATGCGGGTCCCCGCCGACAAATTTCCACAGGCGAGGATCGGCCCGGAATTGCTGCGCCGTCCTCCTCATGTCGAGCAGCGTGTCCTTCTCCGGGTCGAGGGTGACAGTCACCAAGCTAACGTTCAGCTTGGAGCTGGCGATCCGTTGCTGCAGTAAAGCGAATTGCCCATTGATGATCGGGCAGACATCAGCGCAATGCATTGACACGAAGGTCACAATGGCCGGCTTTTGAAGCGACGAGACACTGAACTGCCGCCCGGTCTGGTCGGTGAGGTGCAGCGATGTAGCCCGTGCGTTCGCGGAGACCGCGAGGGCGGCGGCACAGATAACCGCCGCCCTCATTCCAGCAGGGGAAAACATTGCACTTAGCAATATCCGCCGGGACACGGATTGCCACCACCGGTACTGGGAACCGGGGTCGCTTGCGGCCCAGGGCTGCCAGGGACCGTCAGGACTGTGCGCATGTTGTTGGAAAGGAAATGATAGAAACAACCGATTAACCACGTTCCCGGCGTTAGTGTCAGCGTTACCGAAGCGCCCGGGGCGATATTTCCGCTGGCGTAGTTTGGACCGATCGTGGCCGAGGTAGGCGCTGCGGGATTCATGGATGGCGCGGTCGCGAACGGCAAGCTTGTGCCAATCACGTTGAAGGTGTGTGTCGTCAGTCCCACGTTCTTAATGGTGACAGTTGTTCCGGCTGCAAAACCGAGCCGTTGCGAGAACACCGTTTGCGTAAACCCGCCCATGATACCGGCGCTGGGATCCGTCAACTGACCGATGCTGCCGGGCGGCAGCGCGAGTCCGATTGTATTTATGCCGACCCCGGGTGGTACGACTGGGCCGCCACCACCGCCTGGTAACGAACCGCCGCTGCCGCTCCCGCCCCCACCGCCGCATGCTGCTAGTGCAAGCGCGGTGATACTGAAGAATATTTCCGCTTTCAAACGCATAAGAATGGACCTCCAAGAAACTTTGTAACAGCCTTGAGAGTAAACTCCAGGCATGAAAAAAGTCTGAACGTCACAATGGAGTATTAGCGGCGCTAACAATCAGCCGCCCTTTCATTTCAGGTAGACGATAGACGCAAACGTACGAATACGTTCCTTTTTTTGTGAAGGTATGAGTCCAAGTGGCATGCGCGGCGATGTTCCCGGAATCAAATGACTTGTTTTCCGCGGTGACGGTGTGGGGAACATCATCGTCGTTGACGAAACTTACGGTGTCGCCCACATTGATGTTGACCTCTGCCGGTTTGAACAGCATGCTTTTCATATGAATCGTCGCTTCGCAGTTCCCAGCAGAAGCGCCAAGCAGCGACAGCGCGAAGAGAAAAAATAGCGATCTCGTTATAAGCGCCCTTTGAGGAAGAGTTGTACCGTAGTGTGGACGAGGAATCTGAAGAAAGTCTGAAAGCGGCAATCGCTCCTCCAGGCGACGAAGGCTTGCCACGGCCGCTGACGTGACGCAGGAACGAATACAACGAATTTCTGGGAGGCATCGTGGAAGGGAAATGCGGCCGGATTTCCGGTCTTGAATCTGACGAGGTCGACGTCTATGCTCGCCGTATTTTCGAAGCGCAGACTAAGATTTGGGGAGCGCCCCTTTTTAATCATCAAGTGTACGCGCGACGGCCGGCTCTCCTAAAGGCGGTTCGCGCCATGTGGGCTGGTTTGGAGGCGGATCGTCTACTGGATCCAAAACTGGTTTGTCTGCTAAACCGGAGGGTGGCGCGGCTGAACGGCTGTGCGTTTTGAGCTGATCTAAATGCTGCCGTGGGCAGCAGTCTCGGTCTCTCCAAGGAAAAACTTATTGCACTAGACGAGTATCACACCAGCGTGCTCTTTGATGCTCGAGAAAAACTTGCGCTACGCTATGCCGATGCGGTTACGCTTTCTCATCTCGATGTAGATGACGCATTGTTCGCCGCACTGCGCAAAGAATTTCAGGATGATGCCATCGTCGAACTAACCGAAGTCATTGCCTGGGAGAACGCTTCGAGCAAGTTCAATCGGGCGTTGCGCATACCGTCCCAAGGCTTATGGACGCCCCAATGATTAAGCCGAAACGGGGCTAAAGCCCGGTCCCCGGCGGACAGATTGGGGGCCGCCGGCTGATTACATAGACTCAAGATGCGCAGGAAAGGAACCGAACACAATACCAAAACGTATTGCTGGTGCGCCACTACTCGATTCTAGCCTGTAAGGGGACCCGGTGAAGCACCCAACACAATGGCTCTTGGTTCCGACGTCCCTGCTGATCATGGCGCTCACGAGCGCCTGTGGTGGCGGCGGCGCGGGCGGAGCCGCGCTGGGAACCGGAGGCGGCACTCCTCCCACGATAGCACCAACGGGTTCCCCATCGCAGCCACCGCCCGCACCCCAAGCCTGCATATCCAGTCCGTCGCTGAGCAGCGTCACCCGACGTCCGGCGACGAGCCGGCTCTTCACCCAAAGCGGCGCAGTCTATGATGAAAGCCATCTCGAGGTGTATTACCGGACTCGCTCCCTTTCCGGTGCGCGCAGCGCAAAGCAGGTCGCGTCGTTCGACGGTGTTATCTCCGACAATGAAATTGGGCCCGGCTTTGACGATACGGTCATGCACGTGGTTACGGTTACTCCCACGCACTTACATTCGGCGCAAAGTTACTTGAAAAATCAGCCGGAAGTCGCTGCAGTTTCGCGCGTACCCCTGCGGGGCCTTAAGACTGACACTGCCGTCGTCCCAAACGATCCGCAATTCGACTGCACGACGCAATGGGATTTCTTTGCGATGGGGATGGAACACGCGTGGGGATACTCGACCGGCAATCCCTCGGTGCAAATTGCAGTGATTGACACAGGCTTTGACCCAACACATCCGGAGTTAGCCGGTAAGGTTCCGTTCTTTGAAACCATCAATAAGGGCAATGGCACTATCGACACTAGTCTCGCTTCGATTGTAGATACCGATGGCCACGGCACCAACGTGTCGGGAATTGCGGCAGATGACACGAATAACGGCGTCGGTTTGGCGGGTGTGGGCTTTGATGTTCGATTGCAAGAGTATAAAATATTTGACTCTAGCGGCAACGCGTCGGTAGTGGACGAAATTAAAGCTATTAATGAAGCGGTCGCACACGGTGCCAAAGTTATCAATTTGAGCCTCGGCGGCAACCAATGCCCCGATACCCCGGATCCGTCGGAAGCCGCTGCCATCGCTAAAGCGATCGGCAAGGGCGTAGTTGTGGTCGCGGCGTCCGGCAACGATGCGCCTAAATGCACGAAGATTAGTTATCCTGCCGCCTACACAGGCGTCATAGCAGTTGGTGCCAGTGCGATCGACGATTCAACGCCCAGCCATCTTATCGAATACGTTGCGCCTTATTCTAATTATACCGCAACGTCAACGAATTCACTGACCGTCGTAGCGCCCGGCGGCGACCCGAGCAGCACCCGCGACCCAGATCCGTTGCACTGGATCACGAACATCTACTCGAAGTCGGCGACATCTGCACCATGCAAATCCAGGCCCTGTGAGGTGCTTATAGCCGGCACATCGCAGGCTGCTCCGCACGTTTCCGGGGCTGCAGCTCTTTTATTCTCGAAGACGCCGGCGATCGTACCGGCAGCGGTAAAGACGTTGTTGCGGAATACCGCCGACAATATCAATGCCGGTGCCAAACAGGGCGCCGGGCGAATCAACGTGTATCGCGCGCTGGCCGTTGATAGCGGCGATCCTTCACCGCCGTAGCGTCGTCACGGCACTAGAACTGCGGCGCCGTCGATGCGGTCGTGCTTTAGCTGCTCAAGCGCATCGTTTGCTTGCGCCAGCGCAAAGGTGTGGACCTTCGACCGTATTCCAATGTCGGCAGCCAATGTCAGAAAATCTCTAGCGTCGTTTCGCGTCATGTTTGTCACGCTGCGGATTTGTCGTTCCCCCCAAAACAGCCGGTCATAGTCAAAACTGCGGCATGCGGTCCAGCGGGACCGCATTGATCGCCAAAACGCCGCCTTTGCGCAACGCACCCAGCGCCGCGGTTACGACATCACCGCTGGGTGCGAAGGTGATTGCCCGATGTAAACCGGTCGCAGGGACTTCAGACGTACTGCCGACCCACGTGGCTCCAAGTGATCGCGCCAAAGCTTGATGCGATTCTCCACGCGTGAAAACGTATATCTCACAATTCCAGTGGCGAAGAACCTGCAGAGCCAGGGCGCCGAGGCTCCAAAGCCATAGAGTCCAACGAGCTCCCCCGGTACCACACCGGCGACGCGCAGAGCGCGAAAGCCGATTATTCCCGCGCACAGCAACGGCGCTGCATTGAGATCGTCGAGTTCGCTGCGCAGAGGCAATGCAAAGTCACCGCCGGCGTCAGCGTAGCTCGCGTACCCTCCGTTAACATCATACCCCGTAAAAATTGCAGCAAAGGTTTTCGCTGCCGGCTTGACAGTATTCGCAGGTTCCGTCAACAGCAGCAACCCATGAAACGCCGACGCGCGTTCCCACTTGCAGCCCGCGGTAATTGCTTTCCACCACATTTCCCACGATTTGATGTCCCGGTACGATTGCGGGGCGTCTAGGCGCCAATTCGCCTTCAACAATATGCAAATCCGTTCGGCAGACACCGCACGCGCGCACCCGTATCCGAACGCAATCGGGCGCTAGTGACGCTAAAGAGCGTTGCTCGAGCCCCAGTGGCGCTCGCTCGATTGGAGCAGGCTGGCGAAGTACCATGGCATTGTACGCGCGAGCCGCCGTTTCGCTCAGCACAATGATGCGCGGTGACGCCGCTGCGGAGGCATTGGCGTCACCGGCGCGGCGCGAGGTTCGTTTCTCGGCAAGCGGATAGTTCGTCCAAGCGGTTGGCCGACGTTCAGTTGACTCAGGATAGCGTCAACATCCTCTCGTACGGCCGCAGCGACACCCGGAAGCGAACATCGGAGATCCGGAGAAGTCCAACCGTGCCATAAAGCAATTCTGCGCCTACCGAACGAGGCACGCGTCGTGCAGGGTCGACTCCGAGCATGTGCGTTACGGGCCGCTCTCAGGTCCCGAAAAAGTTTGCGTGAAAGTTTGGGATCGATGTGACCCCATCGGCTCGCTCTCGCAATGGCTATGTGCGCGCGGCCGGTGCTCCATATGTCAAGTTTGAACCCTTGGGTACTCGACGATCCGAAGACTGCAATCGACGCGCCGTCTTCCCGATGCCGATCACTTGCGACCGAAAACGCCGGTAGGGAGCATACCAGGACCACAACCGCCAGAGTTTTCTTCATGGTTCTGGAAACGCGCTCTGTGCGTTTTTCGTTGAGGCGGCGTAAGCATCGAAGGCATCGACCGTTTGGCGAAGTGTGCTCAGCGATGCAGCGAATAAAGACTACACCCGGCTTGTGAAACGAGCTCTTGATTTGCCCCGCGCCTTTGCGGCTTCTACTTCGCGATCGCGGGCCGGCGCATTGGTAACCAGCGAGTTCAACAGGTCGTGAGTCGCCTGGGCCACCTGGTCCACAGCGCGAGAGAAAGCAGGCTCGTTGGCATGCGACGGCCGCGAGAAACCGCTCAACTTGCGGACGAATTGAAGAGACGATAAACGGATCTCTTCGTCCGTTGCGGACGGTTGAAAGTTGTGCAGAGTCTTAATGTTTCGGCACATCGGGAATCCTCCGGATCTAGCGACTAACTCACCTCGTCAGTCTAGCGCAACTGTGAACAAATTCCCTTGCGCCTATGATTCGCTCGATGTTCGCAGGCGCCGGAAGCGTCCGTCTAGGAGCAATGGCGGGTGACCGGCAATCAAATTGCGCTCATACGCGGTATCACCGTCGGGCGCGCCAAACGTGTTGGGATGGCGGACCTGCGTTTGCTCTTCGAGGCTCTCGGGTACCGCGGGGTGCAGACGCTGCTCAACAGCGGCACTCGTTAAGAAAGGATGTCGTGAATAGAGTAACGCTGAATGCAGCAGCAATCTGCGCGGTCGGTGATACGCTGTACGGGTGCGGATGCAAGAATCCTTACCGGGCTATTCTGAGCGCTGTTTCGCGGGGCTTTGATCCGCAAGAGGTTGAGAACGCTTATCTTAGGAGGAGCCGCGGCGAGGCCCTGGATGATGCGGAGGGCACTCTGCTTTCCACCTTCGACGCAATTGTGAGAGAGTCAACGGCGCAAATCGAGCTTCTGGGTCGCGATTTGCCTCTAAGGTGATCAGCAGTTGCGCTCCGTAGGCGTCGAGGAAGAATACGGACTCATCAACGCTGATACGCGTGAGTTGATGCCTGTGGCGAAGCAAGTCCGGACGCGAGCCGAACGTTTCCTTGGCGACGATGTGCAGCACGAGTTCAAGGCGTCGCAAATTGAAATGGCCACGCCGGTATGCCGAACGCTGGACGACGTCGAGCGTGAGATCCGTAAAGCACGGGTGCATCTGTCAAGGGCGGCACGCCAATTGGGGGCGCGTTTGATCGCCGCGGGTACGCACCCATTTTCTCGCCCCGATCAGCAGCCGGTTACGCCCACCCAGCGCTACCGCGACATCGCGAGCACCTATCGGGAACTCACAAACGAATTCGAAATCTTCGGGTGTCACGTACACGTCGGCGTCGACGATCCCGAGCGCGCGATCGCGATTCTCGACCGTGCGCGTTCGCGACTGGTTCCCTTGATTGCGTTATCGGCAAATTCGCCATACTGGGAGGGACGCGATACCGGCTATGCCAGTTATCGAACCGAAGTCTGGAGCCGGTGGCCCCTTTCCGGCGTGCCGGGTGCCTTTGAAACGCGGCGCGCCTACGAACAACTCGTCAGCGATCTGTTGGCGAGCGGCGCTTTGGACGATGAGACAAAAATTTATTGGGACATCAGACCGTCGGCACGCTTTCCAACAATCGAGTTTCGCGCCATGGACGTCTGCGCCACCGTCGATGAAGCGGTCGCAATGGCCGGGCTAGTACGCGCACTCGTTGACACTTGCGCAAGAGAAGTTGTCGAATCACACCCCCAAAACCCCGTGCGGTACGAACGCATACGCCTCGCCCATTGGCTCGCCGCTCGCGACGGTCTGGACGGCGAGCTTGTCGATCTCGCGCTGAATGCTCTGCGGCCTGCGCATGACGTCGTGCGTTCTTGGGTGGACGGCTTACGGGAAGCGCTGCGTAGCAACGGCGATCTGGAGCGCGTCGAGTCGACCCTTGACCGCATGGTGCATGAGGGAAACGGCGCGCAGCGACAGCGTCGCGCGTTCGCGAGAGGCCGCAGCATGCGCGCAGTCGTCGACCACCTCGTGAAAGAAACGCTGGGCGAACGCCAGGAGTAGAAACTAGCTCATCATGGGCATGACGTAACTGGCGCCTTTACGCTCACCACGAGGCCAGCGACTCGTCACGGTCTTGAGTCGCGTGTAAAAGCGAACGGCTTCGAGCCCGTGCATTGCATGGTCGCCGAAGAGCGAATGCTTCCATCCTCCGAAACTGTAAGCGGCCACCGGAACGGGAATCGGCACATTGATACCCACCATGCCTGTCTGCACGCGCGCAGCGAATGTGCGGGCAGCGTCGCCGTCGCGTGTGAAAATTGCCGAGCCGTTGCCGTATTGGTGACCGTTAACGATGCTGAGAGCACTTTCAAAATCGCGGGCATGCACGATCCCTAGAACGGGGCCAAAGATTTCTTCCTTGTAAACCCGCATTTCTTTCGTCACGCAATCCAGTAAAGTGGCGCCGAGAAAAAAACCGGGCTCATTGCCGGCAAAGCGCTGCCGCCCGTCGACGATCACACGCGCGCCTTCACGGTGAGCGATTTCGATGTACTCGCGCACCTTATCACGATGCTCGCGGGTAATAAGCGGTCCCATTTCAACGTTGGCTGCCGACCCCGGACCGATCCGCAGCGCTGCGATTTTCGGCCTTAAGCGGTCGATGAGCGCCTCTGCGGTTCGATCGCCAACCGCGACGACCAGCGCAATCGCCATACAGCGTTCGCCTGCGGAACTGTACGCCGCGCCCATGAGTGCATCCGCCGCTTGCTCGAAGTCTGCGTCGGGCATAACGACAAGATGATTTTTCGCACCGCCGAGCGCCTGAACGCGTTTTTCGCCCTGCGTTGCCTTGTGGTAGACGTATCGCGCGACGGGCGTGGACCCGACGAAGCTGACGGCTCCCACATCGTCGTGTTCCAAGAGCGCGTCAACAACGGTTTTGTCGCCATTGACAACGTTAATAACACCAGCGGGCAGTCCTGCCGCGTGCAGCAGTGCCGCGAGTTCCATGCAAAGCGAAGGATCTTTTCACTCGGCTTCATGATAAAGGTGTTGCCGCACGCCATCGCAATCGGAAACATCCACATCGGTACCATCGCCGGAAAGTTAAACGGTGAAATGCCGGCGCACACTCCCAGCGGCTGGCGCATCGAATGAGTGTCCACGTCGCTACCGGCGTTTTCAGTATATTCGCCCTTGAGCAGATGCGGGATACCGCACGCGAATTCAACGACTTCCAGTCCCCGCTGCAGTTCACCCGCGGCGTCCCCCAGCGTCTTGCCGTGCTCGGCCGTAATGATCGCCGCAAGCCGTTCACTGTGGTGAACGATCGACTCACGAAAACGGAACAACACCGCGGCGCGTTGTAGGGGCGGTTGTTGAGACCATGAGCGGAAAGCCGACTTGGCAGCCTCAACGGCGGAGTTGACGTCGCTGCGGGTAGCGAAGGCAACGTGCTTGGTAACTTCACCGGTGGCCGGATCGTAAACCGGGCCGCTTTTCTCGGGCACGCCGGCAACGATACGGCCGCCGATGAAGTGGCCCAGCATGGTTTGTGCGTGCGTTTCAATCATGACGCGGCATTCTCCGATCCCGTGCGGCTGCCCCGGGAAACAGAAAAAGGCACGGGGCGGAGAGAAGGGCGCCTGTGCGCAATGGTTCTCCGTGGTCAGCAACGTTCTGTCCATAGAACCGACAACTTCCGAGAGGAGAGACTTGTGGCTGTCAATATGACGTACGGGCCCGGCAGACCCGGAGCCGGTGCCGCCACTAAGGCGTCGTCAGAATGTAATCCGAAGCCGACAATTCATTGCAAGCGTGTGCAGCTTGTGGAAGCCGACGATGAAGCTACCGCAATAGGAAACGCTCAAGAAACGCCTGGCGCAAACCCGATTCTCTACAAGATTGGGAAGCTGGTCCATGAACACGGCAAGAACGCGGGCGGCCAATCCTGCAACGGTGACCTGCGCGATAATCTCTTTATTATCATCGATCAATAAGCGATGCCTCCGTCGTAGTTGCCCGTTTGGCTTTCAGGGCCGCTACGATGGGTGCAAGGTCGACCTCCGAGGCATGGCGGTAACAATACCTTTCCCGTAAAGTGCGAGCAATACGGATGGATTTTACTGCGTGTTCCCGATTGCTGCTCCGGAAGAAAACTTCTGCAAGGCGTTCGTGGGAGTCAATCACTAAGCTATGCGCTTCCATTTTGAGTGCCTTTCGAAGGTTGGTCTGCAGGAGGCGGCGAGCCTCGGAAAGGTTGCCTTCGGCAAGACGCACGCCGGCCAGGCGATTCTCAACCTCAATAATACCGAACGCATCTTCGAGCCGTAACTTCGTTGCAAGGGCTTTGCTCAGCGTTTCATTCGCACGGTCAAGCTCTCCACTGCGTAACGCCGACAAACCTTGATAGCTCAGCACCGTGCTCGTGATATCGGGATCGTTCAACGTTTCTGAGATATGATAGCTCTCACTTAACAGCGCCTGGGCACGGTCCAACTCGCCCCGTTCGAGCGATACTACGGCAAGATTGATCAGCGCGACCACGAGTCCGCGCTGATGCTCCGCCTCGCGAAAAATGCCAGCGGCCTCCCGGTAGTCTTTTTCTGCGGCGGTACTGTTGCCCTGACGGTGCTCGATGACCGCGATCGAATGTAGAGCTTCGGCTTCTCCGGTCTTATCGTTGATCGAAGCATACAGGTCGCGCGCGCGACGGCTAAAAGCGATTGCCTCGCCGTAGTCATCTTGAATCGTCGCAAAGATCGCGGCCCTGCGTAGCACGAGCGCGACGCAGTCCGAAGAAAAGGCGCATTCATGTTGGAGAAAACTCGTGAACCAAGTTCTCCCCTCGGTGATATGGCCGCGAATCTGCCAATAGTGAGCCACATTGGAGAGGAAAGTTGCCGTCTGCGCGAGACACTGATCCAACCCATAACGCAAAGCCACGCGGATGTTGGGACTATCCGTCTCCATCTGCTTGAGCCATGTCGCCTTTGCTCCGGCGTCCGAGCGATCTCTTGCTGCTACCGTCTGATAGTACGCGAAATGACGACGCGAGATCTCTTGACGTGCCGGCTCCTCCAATTTTTCTTCTGCGTACTCTCGAACCGTATCCAGGACATGATAGCGTGGCTCATTTTTGGCGTGACGTACCGTGACGAATGATTTGTCGATCAAGCACTCCAGTAAGTCCACCGCATCGTCATCAGCGTGTGCACAAATTTCTTCGCAGGCCTCTAATGTAAATGAGTCTCTCAAAATAGAAAGCGCAGTGAAGAAACGCTGCTGCTGCTCATTGAGGAAGTGGTAGCTCCAATCAATCGTCCCCTTGAGAGTGCGATGACGCTCATCTTCACTGGGATCCTTGGACACTAGCAAAGCCAGCTTTTTGGTAAGACGCTGATTAAGCTGGGCGAGGGAAAGACTGGTAACACGGGCGGCTGCCAGCTCAATTGCCAGGGGGATGCCTTCAAGTTTGCGGCAGATGCTTGCAATGTCGCGCGCCTCCGCATCGTCAGTGGGCACTTCGGGCCGCAGTGCGCGAGCGCGGTCCAAAAACAGACTGGTGCTGTCGTACGTTTCTAGCTTGCGAATCTGAGCATTCACAGGCATGTTGCTCATCGGAGATAGGCGAAAGATGCGCTCTCCAACGATGTGAAGCGGTTCGCGACTCGTAATAAGGAGTGTTAGCCGGGAACAGCCGGCCAAAAGCGATTTGACGAACGGCCTGATTCCTTCGATAAGGTGTTCGGAATTATCCAAGATGACCAACGCACGCTTATTGACAAAGTGTGTGAGCAAGGTTGTCTGCAACGGTTGTTGCGGCGATTCTCGCAAATTAAGGGCCGCTGCGACCGTCTGAGGAATAAGCGCCGCATCGTGCACCTTAGCGAGCTCCACCAGCCATGCGCCATCCGCGTATTCAGGTAAAGCGTCCAACGCGAGCTGCAACGCGATTCGAGTCTTGCCCATACCGCCGGGGCCAGCGATCGTGACCAGTCGACTGCAGAGCAGCTCGCGCAATTCACGCAATTCGGTGCTCCGTCCGACGAAGCTGGAGATCTGCGACGGTAGGTTATTGGCGTGCGATTCTACGGATGATACTGCCGGGAAATCGCGCCGTAAATCGTCGGCGATGACTTGATAAATGGTTTCGGGTTCGGACAATCCTTTAAGCCTGAGTGTCGCTAGATAGCGCAGTTCGACGTCGCTGTGTTTTAGAAGCAGCGCTGTACTGGACGATACAAGGATCTGCTCCCCGTAGGCAGTCTGCGTTAAGCGCGCTACGCAGTTGACTGCAGGGCCGAAGTAATCGCCGTCTCGCTCGGCTGCACTTCCCGAATGTAGTGCCATGCGCACCCGAAGATTGCCTACTGCAGGAGGCCACGCGTGCGCCTTGAGCGCCCGCTGCGCCGCAACAGCTGCGCAGACGGCGTCTTCGGGAAGGTTAAAGGCGCAGTAAAACGCATCGCCGACGGTTTTAAAAACAGTTCCCCGGCATCTCGTAATGATTTCGTGCAGCGTTGCGTCATGCTCCGCTAGCGCCGCTCGCATAGCGTCCGGGTGCCGCTCCCATAACTCGGCACTGCTCTCTATGTCAGTAAATAAGAATGTGACGGTCCCCGTAGGGCGCGCCGTTTCCATAGCTTGCCCGGTTCGGCATGGAGGCGCCGTCTGCTTCGCGTCCGCTTGCGAGGTTCTAGATAAAAAAAGGGCCGGCGGTACTCCCGCCGGCCCATGCTTTGCAGCGCTCTATGATTAGGTCGAGGTAACTAGCGCCGTTGCTTGTACTCCGCCGGGTCCTGTAATGACGACGACGCAGACACCCACTCCAAGGCGTACGAGGTTCACGACATTGCCGACCACCGTTGCGCTGACGATGCCGGGGCAACCGGATGCCGTGAACGGCCCGGTTCCCGTGACATTAAGGATTCCCGTGTTGATGATCGGATTCAGCAATACGGTCGCCGGTGTTACCGTAATCGGTGGCGTTGTCGTGACGGTCGCCAAGACCGTGGCCTGAACCCCACCAGGCCCTGTAACCACGACGACGCAGACTCCTACGCCGACCGCTGTAATGTTCAGGACGTTACCCGTGATGGTCGCGTTAACAATCCCAGGACAGCCGGTGACGGTGAAGGGGCCCGTACCGGTAATCGCTACCACGCCGGTACCCAGAGGGGCCAATACTAGCGTCGCGGGGGTTAGGACTAGCGGCGCTGCAGCTGCGACGGTGGCGACCACGGTGGCTTGTACTCCGTTCGCCCCCGTTACCACTACCACGCAGACGCCCGCTCCCACTGCGGCGAGATTGAGGACGTTCCCCGTGACCGTGGCGTTAATGATTCCGGGACAACCGGTCGCTGTGAGGGGGCCGGGACCTGTCAGTGCTACGGTACCGGTACCCAGAACCGGCAACACTAGGCTCGCCGGCGTTACGGTAAGCGGCGTAGCCGCAGACACCGTGGCAAGCACCGTTGCTTGGACTCCGTTCGGACCCGTCACGAGGACGACACAGACGCCCACGCCGACCGCGGCTAGGTTAAGGACGTTGCCATTGACCGTCGCGTTGACGATGCCCGGACATCCGGTCGCTGTGAACGGGCCGGTTCCGGTGAGTACGACCGTACCCGTGCCGCCTTGACCCAAGTTTATCGTTGACGGCGTTACGACTAACGGTGCCGTTGCTGATACCGTAGCGACGACCGTTGCTTGTATTCCGCCTGGTCCTGTTATGACCACGACGCAAACCCCTGCTCCGACTGCTACGAGATTAACGACATTTCCGGTGACGGTCGCGTTAATGATTCCAGGGCAGCCCGTCGCGGTGAATGGCCCGGGGCCGGTTACCGTGATCGCACCAGTGCCTCCAGGCGGCAACTGTAAGGTCACCGGAGTGACGGCAAGCGGCGGAGCAGCGGTAACCGTAATGATTCCCGTTCCCTTTCCTCCGCTGGGCGAGGTCACGGTGATTACGCAGGTTCCTACACCGGTTCCGGTGATCGTGATTGTGTTGCCGTTTACGGTGGCGTTCACGATTCCAGGGCAGCTGGTAACAGTGAACGGGCCTGGCGGTCCAGAGATGCCGATCGTGCCGCCGCCGCCGACGCCAATTTGAAGAGCCGGCGGAGTAAGCACGATGGGGGCTCCCGGTCCTGATGGGATGACGCCCCCTGTTTGATTGACATGCGCCGGAGGCTCGCAGCACGCATTGCTGCCGCCGCAGCCCGCCAAGGCACCAATGCCAAGGCATGCTGCAAGCAAAACCATTGTTCTGAGGGCTTGCGCGGAAAGGTTGCGTTCGAGCATCAATGAGATCACTTTCATAGCTTCAGACCTAATCCGAGGTAGGGGCCGCCGTGTGTTTGACTGATTGGCGCATTGGAGCGCGCTTCGTAGCGGTCTCCGCTCACGCCGCCGTATGCGTATATTGGCGAGTGGCGTAACGTGAAAGCTAGACCCGCGTCATACTTTAGTATCCGGTATTGTTGCCGGTAACTGTTGCCGAAGTTGCTGCTGGCGGGGTTGTTCACCGTGTATGTGCCGCGTGCACTCGGATAATAAAACGCGGAACCAAAGAAACCGAGTCCAGGCTTGAGATCGGGCAATTTTTCAACGCCGAAGCCCACACCGGTGAGATGCGGGTAGCCATAATTGGTAGAAGTTCGTATGTACCCGACACCGACATAAACATGCGGATCCGCGAGCTTGTACTCAAGGCGTCCGTCGATTGTGTTCTGACGAGCCAGGAAGACCGGTACTGCGGACACTCCACCGTCAATTGTTGAGAACTGCGTGAAGTAGTTGCCGAACGCGTCCTGCAGGTTGATGGCAGTAACGTACGCGTCCTGCCGATAGTCAAACTTTACTGCTAAGGGTGAGTTGTTTACCACGAACGCCGCGCTCGCGACATAGGTGTTGTTTGGGCACCATGACCCGGCGGAAAATTCGTTATAATTTCGGCCGGTCGCGAACCCTGCGGCGATGAAGCCGTGATAGGGGATTTCGACGACCGGCGGTAAGGTAGGCGCCGCTGTCGGGGCTGCCGGAGGCGCCGGGCCAATTGGCGCTGGGCTGGCCGCGGCCACGATGGGAATGTACCGCACGACGACGACTCTCTTGCTGGGCACCCACAGCACGTATGCGCCGAGCGCTTCGGAGATCACACGGACGGGGACCAACACAACGCCCCGATACAAGATCGGGGGAACGTCTAGCGGGCGGGTCTCTCCATTTACCGTGACGACGTCCGATCCCAAAGCAACCGAAACCGTGCTGCCGGGCTTGGTCGCCGTAAATCTTTTGCCGTCGGCGGAGGCAGTTACGATGGCGCCCATTTGTTCGAACATGCTGCGCAATGGCACGTAAATCTGGTGGTTCTTAATGAACGCCGCCAAAACACGCCTCTGCTTAAGGATGTCGGGCTTAGCGTAGACGGTATGGTCGTTGTACAGGATTGGAATCTCGCCGGAGGGCGGTCTTCCGAAACTGGAAGACGCCGACGGCGGGGTGTTCCCGACCGCGCCGAACGCGGGCGCTAGAGTGAAACTGATAAAGGCGATACTGAGCAAAACTGCTGTCGGAGGTGGCGCACCAAAGCGCCGTGGGCGTAGTTGCATACGAGCAGCCTATCGGCAAGTAGGACGAATCTCGTTAGCCAAAAACTTACCTTTTTTTAATAATACTAGAGCGCAAGGACGATGAGAGCGGTAAACGGCCCGCGCTGCTCGTACCTTGCACGTAATGCTCGAGCACTTCCATCCCGTCGTGAGGGACTGGTTCGCGGCGCGTTACGGTGAACCGACCGAGCCACAGCTCCAAGGCTGGCCACCGATCCGCTCGGGTCGGGACGTGCTGCTCTCCGCTCCCACGGGTTCCGGAAAGACGCTGGCCGCATTTTCGATCTGCCTGGACGATCTAGTGCGCCGTGCAGCTTCGGATGAACTCCCCGATGAGACGATCGTCGTCTACGTGTCCCCGCTCAAGGCGCTAACCAACGACGTGCGCAAAAATCTGGAACTTCCGCTGTGCGAACTGGTGACGCTCGCACAAGAGCGAGGCATGCGCCTCGCGCCGATTCGGACGGCCGTGCGAACCGGGGACACTACCGCCGTAGAACGGCAGCGGATGTTGCGCAAACCGCCGCACGTGCTGGTTACCACGCCTGAGTCACTCTTTATTCTTCTAACCGCGCAAAAGTCGCGCGCGCTTTTTCACCGCGTTTCGACGGTGATCGTAGATGAAATCCACGCCATGGCCGGCGACAAACGCGGTTCACACCTGTCTCTCACGCTGGCACGGCTGGACCGGCTCGTCGCGCAGCACGGCGGCGGTAAGCCGCAACGCATCGGATTGTCTGCAACCGTGCGGCCACTGGAAGAGGTGGCGCGGTTTTTGAGTTCCGGTGCGCAGATTGTAGATGTCGGAAGCCGTCGCGAAATGGGTCTCTCCGTCGAAGTCCCCGGCGACGAGCTTGGCCCAGTTGCGAGCCATGAAATGTGGGGTGAAATTTACGACCGGGTCGCTGAACTCATCCGGTCAAATCGCACAACGCTCATCTTCGTCGGTACCCGGCGCATGAGCGAGCGCGCAGCTTTTGCGCTGACCGAGCGTCTGGGGGAAGGTCTGGTTCTCCCGCATCACGGCAGCCTTTCGCGCGAAGCACGCTTCGATGCTGAAAACCTTCTTAAAAATGGGCAACTACGTGCGGTTGTTGCGACGGCGTCGCTGGAACTCGGCATCGACATCGGGTCTATCGACCTCGTTGTTCAACTCGGAAGCCCGCGCTCGATCACGGTCGCGCTGCAGCGCGTCGGTCGCTCCGGTCATTGGATCGGCGCACGCCCCAACGGGCGGTTCTTTGTGACCACCCGCGATGAATTACTTGAATGTGCCGCCCTGGTACGCGCCATTCGCACCGGATCGATGGACGCGTTGAAAATTCCCTGCGCTCCGCTCGATATTCTGGCACAGCAGATCGTTGCGGCATGCGGGGCCGATGAGTGGGGCGCGGACGATCTGTTTGCATTACTGCGTACCGCGTATCCGTACCGGGCGTTAGAGCGAAAGGATTTTGACGCTGTCGTCGACATGCTTGCGGATGGCGTCGCAACTTCGCGTGGCCGCAACGGTACGTTCCTCCACTACGATCGCGTGAACGGCCGCTTACGCGGACGTCGTGGCGCGCGTATGGCCGCCATTACCTCAGGCGGCGCCATACCCGACAACGCAAATTACAACGTCATCGCGGAGCCCGAGGGACATCTTGTTGGAACACTGGACGAAGATTTCGCTGTCGAAAGCCTCGCCGGCGACATTTTTCTGCTGGGCACCAATTCGTGGAAGATTCGCCGAGTTGAGCCGGGCGTCGTACGCGTTGAAGACGCGCATGGAGCACCGCCCACCGTGCCATTTTGGAACGGCGAGGGCTTGGGCCGCACCATCGAACTGTCGCGCGAAGTGGCTTCGTTGCGCGCCGATATCGACCAACGCGATGAGGAGTCTGCGTACGAGCTGTTGACGCGCGAATGCAAACTTGATACGGCCGGCGCACATCAGGCCGTGGCCTACGTTCGCGCGGGACGCGCCGTTCTCGGCGTTGTACCCACCGATCGCATGCTCGTCGCGGAACGATTCTTTGATGAGGGCGGCGGCATGCAGCTTATTCTGCACACACCGTTCGGCGCGCGCATCAACCGTGCTTGGGGTTTGGCGCTACGCAAACGCTTTTGCCGTTCGTTCAATGTTGAACTGCAAGCTGCCGCTACGGATAATGGCATCGTCCTCTCACTGACGGAGCAGCACGCGTTTCCGCTTGAGATCGTGTTCGAATATGTGAAGTCGGCGAGCGTCGAATACGTGCTGACGCAAGCCCTGCTCGCCGCTCCGATGTTTGCGGCTCGGTGGCGCTGGAATGCGATGCGAGCGTTGGTGATCTTACGGATGCGCGGCGGGCGGAAAGTACCGCCGCAATTACAACGGATGCGCGCCGACGATCTTATTGCCGCCGTCTTTCCCGATCAAGCCGCATGCGCGGAGAACCTGACCGGCCCCATTCGCATCCCCGACCACGTGCTCGTGCGAGAGACCATTGCGAATTGTTTGCACGAGGCGATGGACCTTGACGGATTTCTGGGAATTTTACGCGACATCGAGAGCGGCGCAATCCAGACGGCCGCCGTGGACACTCCGGAGCCATCGCCGTTTTGTCATGAGATCTTGAGCGCGAATCCGTACGCATATCTGGACGACGCGCCGCTCGAGGAACGCCGTGCTCGCGCGGTGCAACTGCGCCGCACGGTTCGAGGCGACATCGACGGTGCAGGAATCTTGGATGCACAAATCATCGCCGACGTCGCACAAGAGTCGTGGCCGGTGGTGCGCGATGCAGACGAACTGCACGACGCGCTGGCGACCCTTGTCGTCATTCCACCAGTTGACGAATGGAGCGCATGGTTTGACGAACTAGCCGCGCAAAATCGTGCGACCACGCTGTACGCCGGCTCGCGTTTCTGGACCAGCGCCGAACGCCTGCCATTAGCTTTGGTCGCCTATCCTGGAGTAACCTACGACCCGCAAATTCCTGCCATTGTAAACCCGGAAATCCCGCCCGAACGGGAGCTTGCGATCGCCGAAATCGTGCGCGGATGGCTCGAGTCGAGCGGGCCATTGATGGCGAGCGAACTTGCGCAGCGATTACATCTCGATCGGGATGCGATTGAGATCGCGTTTGTGCGTTTGGAAACGCAAGGGCAAGTCTTGCGCGGACGGTTCCGCGCTGCGGACGTCGAGGAGTGGTGTAATCGGCGGGTACTCGCCCGCATACATCGCCGTACGATCGGACATCTGCGCCGCGAAATCGAACCGGTAACATCCGCCGAATACGTTCGCTTTCTCCATCGCTGGCAACATGTAGCCCCAAGCTCGCGACTGCACGGAATCGACGGGACGCTGCATGTGATCCGTCAGCTAGAGGGTTTCGAGATACCGGCGGGTGCATGGGAGGCCCAAGTGCTGCCTGCGCGCGTTATGGGTTACCGCCGAGAATATTTGGATCACTTGTGTTACTCCGGCGAAGTTACGTGGGGGCGTCTTTCGCCACATCCGGCGCTGGACTCGAACGATGAATCTAATCGTCGCATCCGCCCGACGAAGCTCGCGCCGATTTCGCTTTTTACGCGCGAAAGCGCTGACGCATTAGTGGTTCGAAGCGAGTATCGTACCGGGGGACTATCGCACGCTTCGCGCGAGGTGCTCGACGAAATCGAGCGGCGCGGTGCACCCTTTTTTACCGACATCGTCCGCGGCACCAAGCGGCTCGCAAGCGAAGTCGAGGAAGCGTTATGGCAACTGGTGGCGGCAGGTTTGGTAACCGCCGACGGCTTCGACGCGCTTCGTTCGCTTATCGACGCAAAACGGCGCCTGGGCGAGAAGGGCATGCGCGCGCGCCCGCGTTCGTCGGGTGGGCGATGGACGGTGCTCGCGTCGAGCACGCAACATATCGATCCGCAAGCATTTGCACGCCGACTACTCAACCGGTGGGGTGTCGTTTTCCGCGATGTAATCGCGCGCGAAACGCTTGCCCCGCGCTGGCGTGAGTTGCTTCTCGCATTTCGCCGCATGGAATCGCGCGGTGAGATCCGAGGCGGGCGCTTCGTGCACGGGTTCGTCGGCGAACAATTTGCCATGCCGGAAGCACTCGAAGCATTGCGCGCCTGCAGGCGCAGCAGCGACGGAAGCGTCGTTCCGCAGGTCGGCGCCTACGACCCTCTGTACCTCAGCGGCACCATCTTGCCCCGTTCACGAACGACGTCCGACATTACAGAGCAGGTTTTGGTTTCGTAGTATCATCGTGCCGGCTTGCCGCTAAATAAAAGATTCAAAAAGTACCAACAGGGCAAAAACGCAAAGACGGCAGTGACGAACAAAGCAGCAAGGATCGATGCGCCCGGGAAATCTGAATCGTGCGCCTCGACGACTCCCAGAACAACCATCGCCGCGAGGACGATGCAGACCGCCGACGCCGCGCATAGCACTTTGAGGATGATTCCGGCAACTCGGCTTGCGGGTACGACATTCACGCGGAATGCGTGCGCGAGGTACCATCCCGGCAGAATCAAGTAGATACAACAAAGACCCGCTGCGAGAAACCAAGCGGGAATCGCCGTATTGTGTATCCTCACGAGCGCTACGATAAACCCGAGGATGGCCAGACCGTTCAGGATTGATGATATACAGCAGACGACGTTCACGAAGCGTGATTTGAGCATTCCGCGAAGTGTCACCGCACGAACGTTGTCCTGATGGAAGGTGGTGCCCTTCGAATGCTGCAAAGTGACGACTGTCCTAGGCACTGCGGGAGGAGTTATTGATGGTTGCAAAAGCTCGGCTCATCCTACCGGCGCGCTCTTACTCGTTGTCGCGCTGGTATCCACCAGGGCTGTGGCGGGGAAAGTAGTCAAAGGGCATCCGATTCCTTTACAACAGCTTTCCGGCTACCATTGCACCGCATTGGCTCCGGCCGGTTGGACAACACCGGCGGGCGGGAGCAGGGGGATTCCCTAGACGTTACGCGCGGCGAT
>JALZBG010000144.1 GCA_030947645.1 Vulcanimicrobiota bacterium
CTTTCACTGAGAGATAACGCCGCCACATGTCCTAAAATCAGCATACCTTCTCATTGGAATCTAAGCCGGTGCAGGTACGCTCGAGTAAGCCGTTTACCGTAGGTCGAGGCTGCGGCGGCGAACCGTCACGGTGGGCACGAGCAGCTGCACCCATTCCGGAGGTCATTTGGTGAGGGTCCACACAACCGAGGGCGCCAACTCCATCGTCAGCGTCACCTACCCTAACGTCGCCTGAATCTATGGAAACCCCAGGTCACCCGCGTTCGACGCAAGCACCGCTTGGAACGGTGGTCATAGGGGGCTTAATTTGCTCGACGTTACTTTCCCTCGTAGTCGTGCCGACGTTGTATTTGTGGACGGCAGAGCACATTGAAAAGCGCGAGCGGCCCGCCGCAAAGCGAGATGAAACTGCCCGCACGCCAATTGCGGCGCCTATCAGCGGTCTATAGGACCCGGGCCTTTACGATTCTGCATATCCTTCACTTGACCGAACAAGCGGCGACCTACCGCGAACAACGCCAATGCGGTCCCTACCATGCGGACCATCCGAAATAACCCCATCTTACAACCTCCGTCGCAACCCTTATACCTCAGAAGACGTAAAGTAATCCAAAAGCCTAAAACGTCGCTGGGTTGCGTGACGAAGCGTAAAACATGGTACAAGATGGTATGTCGACGCCGTTTCCGCTACAGGACCGCGAGCGCGGCTCCCGAAGCGATTATCAGTCGCTAGCCAAGCAAGCAAAAGCTTTGCTTCGAGATGAGCGGGATGTCATCGCGAATAGCGCCAACTTCGCTTCGCTCATCTACAACGGAGTCCGCGACATCAATTGGGCCGGCTTTTACTTTTTGCGCGGCAACGACTTGGTTCTCGGACCATTTTGTGGCAAGCCGGCTTGTTCGCGCATTACGATGGGCAAGGGCGTCTGCGGCCAGGCGGCTGTGCGACGCCAGACTATCGCTGTTGACGACGTTCGTGCTTTTGACGGCCATATTGCGTGCGATCCCGTTTCACGCTCTGAGATCGTCGTGCCGTTGGTAAGCGCGGTGGCGCTGATTGGGGTCTTCGACGTCGATAGCACACGTCTAGCGCGCTTCACCGCGAACGACAAAGTCGGCATCGAGAATCTGGTGCACGATTTCCTGACGATGATCGACCTGCAAGGTTGAAAATCCGTGAGCGGCTGTAACGACCGAATCGACATTCAAACGTGCCGGGACCAGCATGTGGCGTTGAAGTATCTGCTGGACCAGATGGATGATGTTGGAGCCGCAGACGAATCAAGGATAGTTGCCTTCCTGCAGCGATTGCGCACCGTGCTCTTGCACCACCTGCGACTGGAAGACGAGCATGTATATCCTCGCTTGCGTCGGAGTAAGAATCGCACTATTCAGGCGACCGCGCGACAATTCGAGGCTCAGATGGGAAATGTAGCGCAGGCGTTCACGGAATTTTATTCACGCTGGACCACCTCCGGTGCGATCAGCACACATTCCAATGACTATGTGAGACACTGGAGGACGTTCGCGCGCTCGCTACGCGAACGAATGTCGGCCGAAGATGACAGGCTATACGCAATGGCCGAATCTGAATTGGAGAACTTAGCCCTCGACGCGGATTGAACGCGTGGCCTTCTCCTTACCAAGGAGATGCTCTACCACTGAGCTACGAGGGCGCAATGACGGCAAGGTGCTGGAGCGGGCGGCGAGAATCGAACTCGCGACTTCTGCTTGGAAGGCAGAGGCATTACCACTATGCAACGCCCGCGCGGGACGGCGACTTGGGCAGGGCAGGATTCGAACCTGCGTACAGCGTTGCTGGACAGATTTACAGTCTGTTGCCTTTAACCACTCGGCCACCTACCCATTGCTCGCAGCACAGGCACCGAGGTACTATAGCACGGGCCTCGGCTCCTCGAAACGCTGCTAAGTCGTTTGGTCGGCCGGGCCTCGCTCCGCGCGCACCATCAGCATCCATGGATGCTCCGGATGATGGTCCGCCGGAAACGTGCCACCTTTTTGAAAGTCTTCGCGGTGCCCGCAGTCCGAGCACGCATACGTACCACTTTCAATGACGGCATCGCCGCCCTTGCCGAATACTTCTGCCATGCGGCAACTGTACCCAGCGGCGCTGCGATCTAAGCCGCACGCAGGAGTGCTTTACTACGATCGCGCGGTGAGTCGGACCCGAAAGTGTCTCCATTCGCGTACGTCTAGAAAACTGGAAGCGCCTCAACCGCTTATCAGCGGCAATGGATTTTTTAGAGAGGGCCTCGCGCCAACTCGTACGAGAGAGTGACGATTCGCGTGATGACGTCAAGCTCGGCCGTGTCGCGTGGGCCGAAAATCATCAGTACCGGCGGACCGGGCCATGTGCGGGCAATCGGATGCGGCTCGCCCCATCCTTGCGCTACCACTTCCCGGGCGACCGCGGGCTCGAGCCTCAGATGGAGACTGCCGTCGTACTGCGGGTGGAGATGCGCGAATTCGTTGCCCACCATGAACGCATCGGCCGGCCCGTGCGTCATTTTGCGCTCCAGGGTGAAGGCGCGCGCGCCCTCGACGGAGAGGCGGCTGGCGTCGTCCTGCACCCCGGGCAATGACAAAACGCGCGCGAAAAGCTCGGCCTGCAGTTCACGCGGTGCATTCTGCGTCACTTGTTGATGAGGAGCCGGTCCGCTCGTTCGGGGCGGCGGACCCGAGCGGGCGGGAAGATGAAACGTGTCGTCAATCATATACCTAAGTCTCCCAATCAATGTGCTCCCGGGAATCGGACGTTTAAAAACAAGGTTGTGTTTAAATAAATTTCCGAACCAATATCGTGCGGGGACATTGTATCAAACATTACAACATTGGCACTAGATTTTCTTGCTTTATGGTGAATTGGTGCCACGCATATGGCATAGCAACGTCATATGCTTTGCATATGAATGCAAAGAAATGGCAAGGTTTGTGTACAAACGGTTGCGGCAGAGAAATCAAGAGCAGCGCTACGAAATACTGTTCCCCCACATGCCAACATGATTTCATATTTCGTAGCCGCATAACGATACTGGAACAGGGGCAATACCCAGGTGCAACGACGTCTGTATTCTTGCGAAAATATCTCGTCCACAGCAGGGGCGAGGCTTGCAGCAGGTGTGGCT
The DNA here is from genome assembly GCA_030947645.1 of Vulcanimicrobiota bacterium. Taxonomy (GTDB): domain Bacteria; phylum Vulcanimicrobiota; class Vulcanimicrobiia; order Vulcanimicrobiales; family Vulcanimicrobiaceae; genus JALZBG01. Next base: position 3,147 of record JALZBG010000144.1, read on the forward strand.
GGAACAAAAGGCATCCAGTGACTGGGCGTGTGGTTGTAGAGGTTGAACACATCGATGGGGACTGGCGCAATAATAAACCCGATAACTTAACGTTGCTTTGTCCCAATTGTCACGCAATGACTTCAACCTTCCGGGCCCTAAACAAAGGCCGGGGCGGCGGTTGGCGGAACGGCGGTTCACTAAGCGCCGACATCGGCAACTCACGGGGTGAAACAGCCGTAACACTGGTTTCCAGGCCCAAGCAAGGATGTATAGAAAACGGTCAGCCGGAACAGCTTTTTAGATTTGCCGACGTGGCTCAGTGGCGACAGCACGAGTTTTGTAAACTCGCATCACCGTGGGTTCGATTCCCACCGTCGGCTTACGCATCATTGACTCCGATGAGTTTTCGCATGCCCATTTACAGTAGTTCACCACCCGAACGCGCTCTTGAATTTACCGCGAAGTTGTGATGCAACGGAAACGCGGAGCTTTTTGAGCCGTTTTATATGATCGCATGAAGCCGGTGTTCCCAAAGTGGCAAAAATCGGGTTTGATCCTCGTATGCGAGCGCTGCACCAAAGAGCGCATACCGGAAGAGGACCCGGACAAAGCCGCTGAAATTGGCGACTTTCATTTGCGCGACTGGATTAAGACAAAACTTAAAGACGATGGTTTGTGGGGCAAGGTTCGCGCGATCAACACCAGTTGCATGGACGTGTGCGCCAAGCGTGCGGTTACAGTAGTTCTCGATTCGCAAGTGAGGGGTGGTCAAAGTGAATGTTTCACCGTTGACCCAGTTACCGAACGGGAAGAACTGTATGCCGAAATTGTGAAGAAATTCGGTTAGAAGAATGTTAGGGCGCACGACTATAGTAAGTAGGAATGCGCCGAGTCAGAAGCGAGGGCAGCATGGTGGGTCAACAGACATTTAACATTACCGGTATGGATCTAAGCGGTTACATGGTCAAGGATGCGTCTCGCGCGATTGCCTTCTATCGCGACGTGCTTGGATTGAAACCGGTGAAGGTGTACCCCGATAATAAGGGAGCGGAATACGAGCTTGCGGATGGGACGACGTTTGGCCTGTGGGGCGGTGCCGGCGACGTAATGCCGTTCCAACCCGGCAACGGCATCCTGTTTGCGGTAGACGATCTTGATGCGGCGGTTGCCGCGATCAAGGATCGCGGCGTCCCCGTCCTCATGGAGCACGAAACACCCGTTTGCTTCATGGTCATGATCAACGACACCGAAGGCAACAGCGTCTTCCTGCACAAGCGCAAAGCGTTGTAGGCCGCGCAATTGCGCCAACCTTACGGGAGTTCGATTTCCGCTAGGTTCTTTTCGATCTTCCGCTTTACTCGCTGCAGCGCGTTATCGATGGACTTGACATGCCGGTTCAGGTCTCGCGCCATCTCCTGGTAGCTCTTACCTTCCAGATACGAAAGCAGCACCTGCGACTCGAGATCTGAAAGGTTCTCTTGGATCCGTTCTTTGATGTCTTCCGAGACTTCCTGATTGATCACCAGCTCTTCGGGATCCGACGTCTTGTTTGAAGCCATCACATCCAGCAGCGTGCGCTCGCTGTCTTCATCGTAGATCGGCTTGTTCAGCGAGATGTACTGATTGAGCGGGATGTGCTTCTGACGGGTCGCCGTCTTAATTGCTGTGATGATTTGCCGGGTAATGCACAACTCGGCAAACGCACGGAAGCTTGAAAGCTTATCGGCTTTAAAGTCGCGGACCGCTTTGTACAGACCGATCATCCCTTCTTGAATGATATCTTCGCGATCTGCGCCGATTAGAAAGTAACTTTTTGCCTTTATCCTTACGAAGTTCTTATACTTGTTGAGCAGGAACTCCATTGCGAGGTTGTCGCCGGACTTTGCAGTCGAAACGAGATCCTCGTCGGGCCGCTCGTGATATTCTAGTCCATCCGAAACGGGATGGGTCACCGCCATTGTCTTAGTACCCCTTAGCAGACGTGCGGAAATCGCAAGCCGGAGCCCGTCGAGCCCGCCACATCCTGCTCAGTATAGGAGGGTCCTGCTAGTCCAGTCAAGGAGATTTCTCTTACCAAAACGCTTACCCGACTCGAGCGTGACAACGGCAAGCTCGTAAGTCCGTGCTGAGTGAAGCGGTAACGAGGGGCCGCTTAAAAGGCTCGGT
>JALZBG010000145.1 GCA_030947645.1 Vulcanimicrobiota bacterium
GCTCTACAAAGGCGCCGTCAGGCGGAGTAAGACCTTGCGGCCGCTGGATATCTGCGTCGTGTTAAAACCGTTGGCAACCTTGATCGGGTACTGGTGATTTAGTACATTTTCCAGGGAGAGATTGAACCCAAGACTGCTATCGGCCCCGCGTCCGGGGTCTCGTCCGAGGGAAACGGCAAAACTACTGTGCGCGGGCAAACGCGCGGGGCCACTCTGGAACTGGACGGGAAAACCCGTTCCATAGTCGCTTTGCAGCGTGGCAAACATTCTGCGGTTCCGTCCAAAACGATGCGTGTAGGCGGCCACCCCCTCGAAGGTTTGATCGTGATCCTCTGGTTGCAACGAATTGTCGGTCGGCGGGAACAGGAAGGTACTGCCCGAGACGCCGCCCGCCTCGGCACGCGACGCGGTTGCCGAAAGGAACCACGAATCTCCCGACCCCAGCGAACGCTGTAGGCGCAGTTCCGCCCCTTCCACTCTACCCACCGCATTGTTGAACACCGCGAAAAGCGGCGTATTCAGCAACTGCGTGGTGTCGAGCACGTTGACGGCGTTGCGCCGGAAATAGTTGCCATAACCGGTGAATCCCGCCGAAAAGGTATGGGCAACGCCCATTTCCGTGTACGTATCGCGCTCCGGTTTAAGATCGTACACGGGAACGCCACGTTGTTGAGGAAAGGATGGTAAAACTTCTGCGTACGTCTTCAAGCGCGGGCGCCGCGTAGAGCCGGCCATAGTAAAAATGCACGACATTTTTTGAATCGGGGGCGATGTTTATACCAATGCGGGGGCTCAGTTGATATCCTGAGACGAAACCGGTTGAATGATCGTAGCGCAAACCTGCGCTCACCGTTACTGCCCGCGACGGCGACCACTTGTCTTGAATGTATGCACCGACCAGCGAGCCGCGTTGCGCGACATTGTCGAAGACGTCGGGTTTTTCGAGCTGAACGACGCGCGCCTTACTTTGAAAGTTCTCGACGCTTCCTTCCACGCCGAATTTTATCGCGTGATGTCCGCCCACGTGCAGCGAGGCGACTCGCAGGCCGGTATAGGTGGCGGAGCGGTCCTGCCGTACTCCGACCAGATTCACGGGCAATCCCGTCGACGGATCAGGTTGTGTTGCCAGGATGTCTTTCGCAACGTCGCCGTCGTAAGCAATGCGGGTGTAGCGGGTCCACGGTATGACCTGAAAATAGCCGTTTCCGTCTCTTGAGTTGCGGGTGTAATTGATGTTTGCGAAGCGATCGTACTCGCGTTGAACGTCGTCGGTGCCCGGGACGCTGACGGTAGCATCCAGCGGATTATTCACCTCGGTATTAATCGGAATTTCAAATTGAGCGAATTGATTCGAAAGATCCACCGCGAGCGTTCCGCGTTTGCCCGCCGGACTGACGAGGCGTATAAACTGATCCGTTTGACTGGCGTTATCGTGGATCGGAACGTAGGTGGGCGTGTCGAGACCGCGCGCGTTTTGCTGCAGGTTGGTGGTAAAGAACGCGCGCGTCGTCCCCATCCTGAAAGATTCGTCCAACGAGGTCAGCCCCGTGCCATAGTTGCCGCCGCCAAGCGTGAAAGTTCCCTGCGCTTTTGCGTCGCCTGCGTCGCTCGTCCGATTACTGATGATGTTCACGACGGCGCCCTGTCGCGACCCTCCGTACTCTGCGGGAAAGGCGCCCGTGAACACCTCAATCGAGTCAACGTTTTTGGGATCGATAAGCTCGGCGAAGTTTGAACTAGTGCTTTGCGGCAACGGAGCGCCATCAACTTCGTAGGTTAAGCCGTGAAACCCGTGCGCCACGGGTTCGTCGTAAGAAAATTTCACGATCCCGGGTACCGTTTGCACGATCGAGTTGAGGCTGTTATTCCCTGGGAGCGCCGCGATTTGCGAGCGTCCCAGTGCATTTTGCGAAACCGGAGTCCCACTTGCGCCGCCGCGTGTAACAACGGCGGCACGCCCGATCTCCTTGAGGGATTTCAGCTGCAAAGCTACCGTAATTATCGTATCGCTGGCCACGTCGATCTCTTGCGTGGAATCAGTTTGTCCGCCCAAATGCGCCGTGACCTTGTAATGGCCGAATGAGACCGCAGGGAAGGAAAAGTTTCCTGCGCCGTCCGTCTTTGCGGTCATAGTCGTGTTCTCGCCGGACAGCGTTATCAACGCGCCGGCAGCGAAGGAAGTCCCGGTCCTAACGCTCCCGCGTACCACGCCCGTCGTTCCGGCGTACGCCGGCACGCAGTAACTAAGAGAAAAGGCCGCAACGAGTGCAGGTACGACAAAACGCATGGAAACCTCAGGAGAATGTAGTAAGATGGCGCCGAAGGCGCCGGAATGGTGCTACAAGCCCGGCGGAGGACGCTGAAAGCGGCGGATGCCGCGGCGTTCATTGAGGCCGTTGACGGGGATGGGACAGAGTGAACGGTCAGTGATTAGAACCTGGTTATTCGTCGGGCGCGGGAGATAGATCCCGCGAGCGAGTGAGATCTCTTCGCATCGTTCGAGCAGTTCGTTGAACCAGACAACAAGCAGGGCCGCCATGAGCGCAACGACGACCTGGATCGCGCATCCCAGCGGGCCCGCGCGATAGCCTTCCAAAAATTCAAGCGAGACAAAGAACGCGCACTGCGTGAATGAGAAAATGGCCCACAGGCTCAGGGTGATACCAACGGTGTCATGCTGAGCCCGTCCAAGCATGGGCATAGACACCCCCTTCGACAAGCTCGGGGCGACCGGGCAGAATTTCCCTGGGCGCACCGGTGCTGATACCAGGCTCCGGACGATAAGCGCTAGCGCGAGCCCGAGCGTTAGCGTAACCAATGCTTGTAGCGCCGGTAGAAAATAGGTGTGCCGGCCGTCGGCTAGCGAGACAGTTCCCAGCGCGTAGGTGATACTGTGACCGAACAACGTGGCGGGTGCAGCCACAAATGCGATCGCGATCGCGCGTGAACATCGGCTCATCGAGCTGATTCTTTTGAATCCACGGGGAGTTCTGGCCTGCCCTAGGCACCAGCCGGGGCACGCTGAGAACGATGGGGCGCCGGGAGGTTGTCCGCTGGTGAAGCGCCCCGTGTCGCTGGACGCAGCGCTTGGGTACTACAGAAACGCAAGCGGCCCTAGGACTTTGGTCAGGCCTCAAAGGTATGCCGTTGGCAGGGCGTCCAATAGGACTGCCCCACCTCAAATCGTTAGATGCAAGGAAGCTTTTCGTCGTCATGAGCAGTCGTTTACCCGTCGAAAGCCCTGATACGGTGAGTTTAATCATCGCTCTGCTCGTGCGTTTCCCCGAAATCGCCTCGGTCCGCTCGTTTCCGGCCAGTGGCAGCGTTCGGTTCTCTTTCGTCACGGCGTCCAAGCTGGACCGTGCGGCCCAAACGGCCGTTGCGGATTTGATCGACGAGCACGTCACTGGATTCTTGCAGCTAGGCGAAGAACAGCCTCGTCAGGTGAGCATCGAGTGTGAAACCGACAAGGCGATGACCTTTGTCCATCTCACCAGAGATCTTGCATCGTTTACCAAAGACGAACTGCTCATGCTGGTAGCGCTGCTCTCGGAGCGTTTCGGAGATACGCTCGTCAGAAACCCGGCAGCAGAAGAAAACGCCGATGAAGACCGGCTTGCTCAGGAAGAACTCGTGGATTACGCCATCGACTCCATGCGCGATCCTCAACAACAAAAAAGCCTGGTCGGATTTCGCGAAGAGAAGCGCGTTCTCGTGTATTTCCTGAAGGCGGGTAAGAAAGCAAAGGGCTCGGCCCGCTCATAACTACCACGGTCAACGTTTTGCTGATCGGAGATGTGGTCGGTTCCCCAGGCCGGGATACTTTGAAGCGTTGTTTGCCGGTAGCTCGCGATCAGCACCATATCGATGCCTGCATTGCCAACGGTGAAAATGGTGCCGGCGGTTTTGGCTTGACGGCTCAAACGGCCGAAGAGTTTTTTGCCACCGGCGTAGACTTTATCACCAGCGGAAATCATATCTACGATAAACGCGATTTTCGAGCGTACCTCGAGGAGTCCGAGCGGGTAATCCGGCCCGCGAATTATCCACCCGCGGCGCCCGGTCGCGGCAGCGGGACATTTCAGGCGAACGGCGTCACGATCGGCGTGCTAAACTTGATGGGTCGAGTCTTCATGCCTACCGTCGATGACCCGTTTCGCGTAGCCCGCGAAAATGTCGATGATCTGCGACACAAAACGAAGGTGATCGTGGTAGACATTCATGCTGAAGCGACCTCGGAGAAGGTCGCGCTTGCGCGGTTCCTGGACGGCCAGGTTTCCGCCATCTACGGCACGCACACCCACGTTCAAACGTCCGACGAGCACATTTTGCCGGGCGGCACCGCGTACATCACGGATTTGGGAATGACGGGTCCCAGCGACGGGGTCATCGGCATGGACCAGGGCGCTGTGCTGGAACGATTCATGACTGGGATCTCAGAACGCTTTAGCGTGCAAAAATCGGGGACCAAACAGTTCTGCGCCGCAGTCGTAAACATCGACACAGAATCGGGAAGGGCCCTCAACATCAAACGAATCTTCATGCGAGGGGTGGCCTAACATCATGATCGAGAACACGCCCAAAGGGCACATCACCACGCATGTTTTAAAAGTTTCCGCGCGCAGCAATCCAAACTCCGTGGCGGGCGCTTTAGCGGCTGTGTTGCGCGAGCGCCCCGACGCCGAACTTCAAGCCGTGGGTGCCGGTGCCATTAATCAAGCCGTCAAGGCCATCGCTATCGCTCGAACCTATCTGAAAGAAGGCGGGTTGAGTTTGGTGTGCGTTCCCTCCTTCATCAACGTCGAGATTCATGAAAAGGAGCGCACCGGCATTTCACTTGCCGTAGAACGCCGTACCGTTTGATCGTTGACTTTCACTCGCACACAGTGCAGAGTGACGGAACGCTCACCCCCGCCGCACTCCTAGACGCCATGCTTTCGCGTGGCGTTTGTGTATGCTCGATCACGGATCACGACACGCTGGCCGCCTACGATGGGCTCAAAATTCCCGCGAGCCTTCGCGTGATTCCGGGAATTGAAATCAACACGACGTACGACGGAAACGAAGTCCATATCCTAGGCTACGGAGTATCGCTGGAGGATGCCGACTTGCACCGGGTGCTTGAGAATAACCGTCGAGCGCGCACGGTCCGCACCAAGCAGATGGTCGCGCAGTTGCAAAGCGCTGGATACGATATCACGTTCGAACACGTCGTCGCTGAGTCAAATGGTGGCCAGTCGTTGGGGCGTCCGCACGTTGGTAAAG
>JALZBG010000146.1 GCA_030947645.1 Vulcanimicrobiota bacterium
AACCATCCCGCTCGAACGCCTGCGGCATCGGGAATCACGATGTCTTTGCGATCGCCCTTCGAGACGAAGATTAGGACCCCGTTGACTTGCTGCTGCGCGTAAGCGCGCTCGCCCGCGTCCTTGATCGTCGCGCCTTGCAAGGACGGCACGGTGGCAACGACGATTTCCTTCCCCGTCTGAGCATTAAAGCTGGAGATTTTGGTGTTTAGCGAGGTAACGGTAGCGGCGCTAAATAGCCCAGCGTCGTCTTTGACAAAGCTGTCTCGCGCCAGGGCGGACAACGACGTGCTTGCAATGAGCACCGCGAAGGTGGCAAGGGCCTGGATAGTTTTCATGCTCAACTCCTCTGCGATTGTTGATACCTTGCGCCGGGGCGCGTGTTTCGGTAAGTGGGATACGGGAGCTACTTGCTGACCACAATGGCGAAGCCTAGGATACTGAATACGAAAACCCCCAGAAAAATCCAAATGCCCGCTTTAAGAAGGGTTTGCCTGCGTTGACGAGCCGAGCGCGTTTCGTGTGTTGTTTGGCTGCGTTTGGTCATGAGCTCTGCGCGCGCCGGTCTTCGGTTTTGCCCCAAAGCCGTTCTAGGTTGTAAAAGCTGCGCTGCTCGGGCGTAAACACATGTACCACTACTGTACCCAGATCTAGCAATATCCAGCTTCCCTCGGTGTAGCCTTCCGTTCGGGATACCGAAAGCGCGTTGTCGCGGACGGCTTGGGCAATCGCATCGGCGATCGAGCGGGTTTGAATTTTGGATCGGCCGGTCACAATAACAAAGCAATCGGCAATGATGCTCTTGCCTCGAAGGTCTATGAACCTGATGTTTTCGCCTTTTTTCTCGAAAGCCGCATCCCGGACGATCTCAAGCAGTTCCCGCAGTGCTAACCTCCTCGTCGTTGCCCGGTGCGCCGAAAAATCGTGCAGCAGCAAGCGTCTGCGGTGCCACGGGCAACGATCGTTTTCTCAGATAGCGCATTGAAACAACGATGGTCGCGCGCATGGCCGCCCGCAGGTCGGCAAACGCCAGTTCTGCGAGCGCCGGCCGTTGAGGAAACATTCGCTCGGGTTCCAGACTATCTGCCAAATAAATGATGCAATCGAGCGCCGACATCGTGGGTGCCGCGACCGTGTGCTTGCGAATCGCGCTTAAGACGGCGTCGTCTTCTATGCCGAAGAGTTCGCGAGCTAACTCTGCGCCGAGCGGCGCGTGCAGCACGAGCGGAGATTGGCGCTCAAATGGCGTTATAGCCAGGCCACGCGCTTGCGATTGTGCTAGCAGCGCCGGTGGAGAATAGAGCCTAGCGAGATCGTGCAACATGCCCGCCACGCGCGCTCGAGCTGCATCCTCACGGTGGACCTGCGCAAGGCGGTCGGCGAAGCGTGCAACGCGAACGCTGTGAGCAAAGCGATGTTCCTGGTTCAGATGTGCGCGCACGCCGCGGCACATGTGCAAAAACTTCAATGCGACGGCGGCAAAATCCGGAATTCCTCTTTGTGAAAAACGAACGCGCTGACGGGAATATTGTCCACGCGCGCCGGCGTAAAAACATCCTGTTTCGCGGCGGCAACAGCTGCATCGTCCAAGCTTGTATCGCCGCTCGAAACCACGACCGTGACGTTGCTCACAGTCCCTTTCTTATCCACGGCAATGCGCAGAATCGCGTCACCTTCCCGAGCGGTACGTGGGTATTCTGAACTCCCTTGTTGAGTGAGAATCGGCGCGGAGTATCGTGGCCCTGTGGCTTCCGGCGCTCCGGGCAGTAACCCGCTACGCGCAAGGCTTGCCCGTCGGCCCAGAATCGCTTCGCGCAAGATTCGCTGCCCGTCGAACAAGAGAATGAGTTCTGTTGCCGGGGAAAGCTTGTACGCGCGAAACGCAGCCTCCGCACCGGTGTCGGGGAATTTCCCAAGGCCGCTAAAGTCCGCGAGCGACGAAAACTGCACGTCCGACTGATCCTCGGAAAGTTTCCCAAACGCGACGACTTGCGGGGGGTCGGTGGGGACGGTAAACTTTGGCGCGCCGTCTCGAATCGGAAGATCGTCGATCATCCGCACGACGCCGTCGTCATCGAAGGTGAGCCGTAGTTGACCCGTTCTCGGGTTGTTCCACGTAAATACATGTCCCACGTCGGTGCTCAGCACCGTTGACGGCAATCCGGCGACCCGGACAACTGCAGGCAGCGTAGATCCCAGCGGGATGGTACCCAGGGGAGGGATCGCCGCAGCAGGCGAATCCGACGCCGGTGCTGCGGCGCAGACGCTGACGAACAGCGGCACGGATAGCAGCCAACGCAGCTTCATGCGTCGATTGCCGCGCGCAGCGCACCGAGGCGATTTAGATAGAGCGCTCCTTTGAGATTACCGGCCCACATCACCAGCGCGTTCTCGTTATTGTCGCTGTAATATCCCCGTCGGGTTGAAACTACGGTGAAACCGTACTTGCGGTAAAGATTTTGGGCGATGTCATTGCTCTCGCGAACCTCCAATGTAATCCATGAAGCTCCCTTCTCGATCGCTCGGTCGAGCAGATACAACAAAAAAACTTCTCCGTATTTCCGCCCCTGACGCTGTGGATGCACGGCGATCGTCGTGATATGCGAGTCTTCCAGTATCACCCATATGCCCCCATATGCGACGATGCGGTTTCCGAGTCGTCCAACAAAGTAGTGTGCAAGTTTGTTTTGTTTTACTTCGTTGCAGAAAGCATTTTGCGGCCAAACGGTCGAGAAGCACAATTCTTCAATTCGCAGCACGTCGGTGATGTCCGATTCCATCATGGGTGCAATCTGCAATGGCTCCCGGCGCTCCGACGAACGCGGATCCAGTTCAAGCTTCACGGTAACCGGGGAATCTTGGCGGGAGGCTGTTCGCCATAATCGGCTCGTACTTCATGCAAACTCTTCGCAGGCGCGGTACAACACGCAAGCCGGGCCAACGAGAGCGCGGGAGGCGACGTTTGGTCGGTCACGATACGCACGTCTATGGCGCGTTCGCCAAGTGCCGCAAGCACGTCCTCCGGCGGGTTGACGACGGTTACAGAGCACTCCATTGGGCTGACAAGCCGGCCGATCGCCTCGGCAAGTGGCCCGGAAGCGCGGCGTTCCCCTGCGGCGGTAAGCAAGCGACCCGAAATAAAGCCGTGGCGCGGCTGGACGACTGTCAATAAGGGTACCGCGCTCTCCTTTCCCGCGATGATATCAAAGGAAGACAGTGCAACCAGCGGGAGGCGCCAACCTTGTGCTAGTGATTTCGCATAGGAGAGGGCTATTCGCAGACCGGTAAACGAGCCGGGGCCGCAACCCACGGCGATACGATCAAGCTCGGAGGGCGAAACTCCGGTACGTTGCAGGAGGCGCGGTACCAGCCTCATGCCTTCCTCCAACGCGAGCCTACCGTCCAGTTGTTCGCTGCTCTCGCCGCCACGAGCAAGTAGCGCACACGAAAAACTGCCCAGCGCTCCTTCAAGCGCGAGAATATTCACTCGAACGGGAATGTCAATGCGCGTGTATGTACCCCATCGATACGAAGCGTGCGTGGCGAATCTCCGGCACCTTCTATGAAGATTTCAAAACGCTCCGATGGCGCGAACGAGGGAACGTTTTGCCACCACTCAATCAAAACGATGGAGCTTCCGTTGAATACTTCGTCGAGCCCCAATTCCGCGAGTTCGCGCGGATCCTCGATCCTATACAAGTCGAGGTGATCGATGGGCGGATCCCCCTGGTAGCGGTGCGCGATAACGAACGTCGGGCTGCTCGTGGGATCGCTGTGCAGGCGTCCGCGCACGACGCCGCGCACGAACGTGGTTTTTCCGCTGCCGAGTGAACCCGCCAATGCAACGACGTCCCCCGCCCGCAAAAAGCGGCCGAACAACCCGGCGAAATCAAGCATCTCAGCTTCACTATAAAATGTTCGTTGCATGCCTGCGGCGAATATCAGAGCCTGTGGTGCTCAACGAAAAAAACACGAAAGAACACGAATCCGAGAGTGGGCACGTCGATGATTTCGTCGAGAGCGACGCGTTAGTCGCGCCGGCACCGCGCCCTGACGACGAAGCAGCGCCTGCATAATTTGCCCGCGATGTTGAGCCTTGAATAACGATATCATCTCGCAAATCAACGTCGAAGATGAAATGCGGGAATCGTACCTGTCGTATGCGATGTCGGTCATTGCTTCCCGGGCGCTGCCCGACGTACGTGATGGCCTCAAACCCGTACAACGTCGCATCCTGTTCGCAATGCGCGAGATGGGCCTGACCCCCGACAAACAGCATCGCAAATGTGCCGGCGTCATCGGTGAGGTGCTCAAAAGTTATCATCCGCATGGCGACAGTTCGGTCTACGATGCGCTCGTTCGCATGGCTCAGGATTTCACTCTTCGCTATCCACTAGTTGATGGGCACGGCAACTTCGGCTCCATCGACGGCGACCCTCCGGCCGCGTACCGGTACACGGAAGCGCGCCTAGCGCGCTTAGCGCTTGAGGCGATTGCCGACATCGATAAAGAAACCGTCGCGTTCATTCCGAATTTCGACAACCAGGGCATCGAGCCGGCCGTGCTCCCGGGCAAACTACCGCAGCTTCTGGTCAATGGCTCCAGCGGCATCGCCGTCGGTATGGCGACCAACATTCCGCCGCATAACCTTGGCGAAATATGCGACGCCGTCGTCGCACTCATCGACGATCCGCACGCGGACGATGATTCACTGTGCAACATCGTCCAGGGCCCAGATTTTCCCACCTTCGGCGTGGTCATGGGCCAAGAAGCGATACGCCAAGGCTATAAAACGGGGCGTGGATCGGTAATTGTTCGGGGTAAAGCGGAAATTATCGAAGAGAAGGGCCGCCACAAAATCGTTATAACCGAGGTTCCCTTCCAAGTCACAAAATCTCGCATCGTCGAAGCGATTGCAGAAGCGCACGCCGAAAAGCGCATCGCGGGCATCGTGCGCCTAGACGACGAGTCCAACCGCAAAGGAATGCGGGTCGTGGTCGAACTGAACCGTGGTGCGACACCAAATGTCGTGCTCAATCAACTCTATAAACATACTCCGCTTCAGAACAGCTTCGGCTTTAACATGCTGGCGTTGGTGCCGGTCGAAGGAAAAGGGGGTGATGCGGCCTTCGCGCAACGCGTGGTCCTCGAGCCGCGTGTGCTCTCGCTCAAAGAGTTGCTCGAGCATTATATCGAGCACCGCAAGAACGTCATCACGCGCCGTACCCGATACGATCTGCGCAAGGCTGA
>JALZBG010000147.1 GCA_030947645.1 Vulcanimicrobiota bacterium
CTCTGAGACAATCCTGTATCTTTTAATGCAAGCGGGTGGAAAAGCTCCGATGATACCGCTCGATGATGCGTTGCGTCCTACCTGGCTTTTTGGAGCCACCGTGCACGAAGGGTGTGACCGCGCTGGGTATTACGAACAGGGTGATTTCGCAACTGAATACGGCTCCCCCAAATGCATCGTGAAACTCGGCTGCTGGGGTCCCGTGGTAAAGTGCAATGTGACCAAGCGTGGGTGGATGGGTGGCATCGGGGGCTGCCCGAATGTCGGCGGTATCTGTATCGCCTGCACCATGCCGGGTTTTCCCGATAAGTTCATGCCGTTTATGGACGAACCGCCCGGAGCGAAACTCTCCTCGGCGGTTAGCGGCCTTTATGGCAACGTTATTCGAGGGTTGCGCGCCTTTACCATGGATACGGTTGATGAAGAACCGAAGTGGAGAAAGCCCGGTCCCGTATTGACAACCGGCTACGAGCCGATTTGGAAATGATAACTCGCTGCTCGTTCAATGTGAACGCTCGCTACGCACGGAAGAGAGGTACTCGGGATGGCCATTAAGGACGTTCCTGCTCGGACTACAGAGACTCCCGGCAGTAGACTAGTTGAAATGTCGTGGGATCCGATCACGCGAATCGTCGGGAGCCTCGGCATCTACACGAAAATTGATTTCGCGAAACGCAAAGTCGTCGAATGTCACGCAACATCGGCTATTTTCCGTGGTTATAGCATTTTCATGAAAGGCAAAGACCCGAGGGACGCCCACTTCATAACAAGCCGCATCTGCGGAATATGCGGCGATAACCATTGCACGTGCTCGGTCTACGGGCAAAATATGGCGTATGGTGTGAAGCCGCCGCATCTCGCGGAGTGGATCATCAATCTGGGCGAAGCCGCCGAGTACATGTTTGACCACAACATCTTCCAAGAAAACCTCGTGGGCGTTGACTTCTGCGAAAAAATGGTCAAAGAAACCAACCCAAGTGTTTGGGCAAAGGCCGAAAAGACTGAAGCGCCCCACGCGAAAGATCATGGCTACCGCACTATCGGCGACATCATGAAGTCGCTCAACCCCTTTGAAGGGGAGTTTTACCGCGAAGCGTTGGTTGTGAGCCGCTATACCCGCGAGATGTTCTGCTTGATGGAAGGACGTCACGTGCATCCCTCGACTCTGTATCCGGGGGGCGTCGGTACGGTGGCAAGTATCCAGATCTTCACCGACTACATGGCGCGCTTGATGCGCTACGTCGAGTTCATGAAGAAGGTCGTGCCAATCCATGACGACCTGTTTAATTTCTTCTTAGAGGCGTTACCGGGGTACGAACACGTCGGCGAGCGGCGAACTCTGCTGGGATGCTGGGGTGCGTTTAACGATCCGGACGTCTGCGATTTCAACTACCGTACGATGACCGATTGGGGCCGTAAGATGTTCGTCACGCCGGGCATTATCGTTGACGGTAAACTCGTCACGAATGACCTGGTGGAGATCAATCTCGGAATGCGGATCCTGCTCGGCCATTCCTATTACGAGGACTGGGTGGGTAAGGAAATCTTCGTCGACAAGGATCCTCTTGGCAATAAAGTTGACGTGCGCCATCCGTGGAACATGCACACGTTTCCCGCGCCGAAGAAGCGCGACTTCAAAGGCGAGTACAGCTGGGTCATGTCTCCGCGTTGGTACGACGGCAAAGATCACTTGGCGCTGGATACAGGAGGTGGACCGCTGGCGCGGCTTTGGTCGACAGCACTCAACGGATTAGTTGACATCGGATACGTCAAAGCAACCGGCAATAGTGTCATCATCAATTTGCCGCGAACCTCACTCAAACCGGCAGTTCAGTTCGAGTGGAAGGTTCCCAAGATTAGTAATACCATCGAACGCAACCGTGCGCGGTCGTATTTCCAGGCGTATGCGGCAGCCTGCGCGCTACACTTCCTCGATAAGGCCTTGGAAGAAATCCGCGCCGGCCACACCAAAACGTGGGAGCCCTTCACCGTGCCAAAGGAAGCGATCGGCGTCGGTTTCACGGAAGCCGTCCGCGGCGTACTGTCGCATCACATGGTGATCCGCGATGGCAAAATCGCCAATTACCATCCTTGGCCACCCACCCCATGGAATGGAAACCCGCGGGATAGTTATGGCACACCCGGGCCGTATGAGGATGCGGTACAAGACTGTCCGATCTTCGAAGAAAACGGTCCGGAAAATTTTAAGGGGATCGATATCATGCGTTCCGTGCGCAGCTTCGATCCGTGTCTGCCGTGCGGCGTGCATATGTACCTCGGTGAGGGAAGAATGCTCGAGCGCATTCATTCGCCGATGTCCGCGCCGGGGTAAGGCAGTGTGATTAACCCGTCGCAAAACGGCGCGGAGGTTCCTAAACCGAACCTCCGCGCCATGGGTGATCGAGTGGAGGCCCTCCTGAGAGAATTGGGGGCCTCTCCTAATCTTATGAAGGCTCGTGAAAAAGCCGAAGAGCTGACCGGCGTGTTGGTGCAACTTTACGGCTCTGCGTTGTCGCGCGTCTTGGAAATCGTGTATGACTCCGCGGGGGCAGCGCGGACCGACATTTTCGATCGTTTGTGCGCTGACGATTTCGTTGCAAGCGTGATGATTTTACACGGCCTACACCCAGTGTCGTTGGACGAACGCGTGCATAATGCGCTAGAAAGCGTTAGGCCCTACCTGAAGTCTCACGAAGGAAACGTAGAGATATTGCGCATTGCCGAGGGTGTCGTGTATTTGCGAATGGCAGGTAGCTGCGACGGATGCCCGTCCTCGGCGATGACGGTAAAGGTCGCTATCGAACGCGCTATTTTTGAAGCCTGTCCTGAAATCACCGAGGTCCGCGCCGAGGGCGTCGACACCGCTGTGAAAATACAACGCAAAGCCAGTGATTGGGTGTCCCTCGAATCATTGCCGCAGCTTCGTTCGAGTAAAATCGCGTCGTCAGAAATAGAGGGTATGCCGGTACTCTTTCTGCACTCCGGGAGCGAATTGTATGCCTACCGCAATCAATGTGCGGCGTGCTTGAATGCGCTGAGTACGGCAACCGTGGAATGGCCGCTGTTGACATGCTTCTCGTGCGGACAGCAGTACGACGTTCTGCGTGCCGGCCGTGCACTTGAGGGCGGAAAACATAATTTGGAACCCTTGCCGCTTGTTCTCGAGAAGGACCGGTTGCGACTTGCCATTCCGGTAACCGCGTGAGCGCGTCGTGCAATTTAACTCGCTCACCCGCTTTGTAAACCGCCCTCCCGCGCCCAAAGTAATTCTGGGCGAGCGCTGCGAACTGTGTGCGGCGCCGATAGGCGACGTTCATTCGCATTTGGTCGATCTCACGGACCGTCGTTTGATGTGCGCTTGCCGTCCCTGCTATCTTCTGTTTACTCCACAGGGCGCTGCACAAGGCCGCTATAAAGCGGTTCCGGACCGCTACCTTTACTTGGCAGACTTCACCATAACCAACGTGCAGTGGGACGAATTACAGATCCCAATTAGTCTTGCGTTTTTCTTCTTCAACAGCACCTCGCAAAATATGGCGGCCTTTTACCCCAGCCCGGCCGGCGCGACGGAATCGCTGCTTCCGCTGGGGACCTGGGAAGAAATTGTGGCCGCCAATCCGATCATTGCAAGTCTCGAATCGGATGTGGAAGCGCTGTTGGTGTTCCGTAAAAAAGATGTCGCGCCGCAGTCGTACATCGTACCAATCGATGCGTGTTACGAACTCGTCGGGTTGATCCGTAAGACTTGGAAAGGCTTCGACGGAGGCGAGGAAGCGTGGGACGGCATCGGACGTTTTTTTCATGGAATTCGAGCTAAGTGTTCCGGCGTTTCTCCCCAGAGGGTTTCGTGAGGGCGCTGAAGCTTCAAATTGTCGGTGCGCGCGCGGAACGCTATACTGCGGCGCCGACGCTGTCCTTCCGCTTGCGCATAACCGATAGTCCTGAGGCGGTTATAGAATCTATCGTGCTGCGCGCTCAACTTCGGATCGAACCGGGGCGGCGGCACTACGCGCGGGTGGAAGAAGAGCGCTTGGTAGAACTGTTCGGAACGCCCGAGCGATGGGGCGATACTCTGCGCACATTTTTGTGGACGAATACTTCCCTGATGGTTCCCGCCTTTACCGGTTCCTGCGAGGTTGATGTCCCGGTGCCGTGCACCTACGATTTTGACGTGGCAGCCAGTAAGTATTTTAATGGACTGCAGGATGGCGAGATACCCGTGCTCACGCTTTTCAGCGGTACAATTTTTCGTCGCGCTGAGTCCGGTTTCAGCGTTGAACAAATTCCTTGGGATATCGAAGCCAAATACCGGCTTCCGCTGAGCGTCTGGCGCGAGACCATGGATTTTCATTTTCCCGATGCGGCATGGATGCGCTTAAGAAAAGACACCTTTGATGAGATTTATCGCTTCAAGCGAAAACGTGGCATGACCAGTTGGGACGAAGCGCTCACGGAGTTGCTCGATCTTGCCGGAGAAAAGATATGAGTGTCCTCCACATCGGACGCAAGATTGCCGATACGGTGCTCTACGAAGGATACTTATTGTATCCCTATTCGGCTCGAGCCACTAAAAATCAGGTTCGCTGGCAATTCGGCGTCGTGGTTCCGCGCGCATACAGTGAGAGCGGGAATGGTGAGCCTTGGCGCATGCAAACCGAGGCGCTCTTTGAAACAGGCGGCGAGGCACAGTGCGAGGTGGTCGTTCGGTTTCTGCACGTACAAACCAGGACAGTTGAAAAATGTGAGGGCGATTCCTTCGAGCCGGTTGAGTCGCTGAGCGTAAACGGAACGGAATACATTTCCTGGGATGAAGCCGTTGAACGCGAAGTCCTTTATACGTTCCCTGCGCTGCTCGATACGGTTACGCAAGTGCAGATTGACGTTCCGGAATCGACAACGATGGAAACACTGAGGGGAAGTGACGGCGCTACGCGAGGACGTATCACTCGCCGCTGTGCGCCGCTCCGGGGAACACTCACCCTCAGCGTGGAGCCGGCGGGCGAGGTACACAAAGTCCGCATCGAAATTGAGAACCATTCGGACGTGGACACCCAAGGCGGGGAGCTTTCTTCGGTGCCGCGCGCCATCGCGCTACGAACCTCGTTCATCTCGACGCATACGCTTATGGCGCTCGAAAATGGTTTGTTTCTTTCGTTGCTGGATCCGCCGAACTATGTGGTCCACCTGGCAAAAACATGTTCGAACCAGCACACATGGCC
>JALZBG010000042.1 GCA_030947645.1 Vulcanimicrobiota bacterium
CCGCTTTGCGAGGACCGCGGGAATCACGCCGATTACTTCAGTGCCTGCTGCTAACGCCGCATCGGCAAGAATGCCCATCAGGCCGACCCCGCCACCGCCGTACACGATTCCCACGTTGCGCAGTGCCAGGTATTCGGTGAGTGCCACAGCAGTGTTGGAAAAAATGGCTTGCCCCCGACCCGAGATCCACAAAAGACACAGATGCGGCTGGGCATCGCGACGGCGTTTTGCAATAGACTACCTCCCGCCTGCAGAAGCTATTGAACTATGAAGGAAGATCGGCGCTTAGTGTACTCATCAGATGAGGGCTGGCGGATTCCGGAGCCCCAACATAAGGCTCCCATCGCACCGCAGAAATCACAGATCCGCGATGACGGCGTCATTCGTGTCTGGAAGGAACGGCGTCGAGCCGGCACCGTTACGCGCGTCACGGGGTTAGCGTCGGTTGAAGTGCAACCCGCAGCCAAAGCGCTGAAGGCCTTTTGTGCGACGGGCGGCACAGCCAAGAACGGTGTCGTTGAGCTTCAGGGTGACCACCGCGACAAGATCATGCTATTCTTCGAACAACAAAACCGCCGAGTCAAGCGCGCCGGGGGTTAACGCTCAGGCCAGGACCAGTTGCTCGTCCTCTACCCCGGCGTTTTTGATCGCCTGGCCGATCATCTGTTCTTGCATTTCGGGAATTATCCAGCGCGCTTGTACTTCAGGCGCTAGTTTGTCAATAGGATCGAAGTAGACAAACGCCTTGCCGGGCTTCACACTTGGGGCGCTGTACACCGCGATCCCGTTTGTCCGGTCGTAATAATCGAAGCTGTGCACGTCACGTTTGCCCCCACCGCCGGGTGCGTCGCATACAAACGTTGGGGTATTGAAACCGGCGGTTGATCCCCGCACGAATTTTTCAACGTCGACCGCCGTTTGGATCGTCGTTCGCAGCTCTTCGACGCCCCTGACCAAATCGTGCATGTACACGTAATAGGGGTGCACGTTGATATGGCCTAGGCGCTTCACCAACAATTGCATCACTCGCTTATCGTCGTTGACTCCGCGAATCAGGACCGATTGATTGCGAACGAAGATACCCCGCTCGAACAGTAGCTGCATCGCCCGCTCCGTGATCCACGTAATTTCGTTGGGGTTGTTGAAATGAGTGTGCAGGACGACTTCTTTACCCAGTTTGCGGCCACGCTCGACAACCGATGTTAAGGCATCCAACCACGCCACATCGGTGATGATCTTGCTGGGCATGATGGCGGGGCCTTTGGTCGCAAAGCGCATCCGGCGCACGTTGGGTATGTCCAGCAGGGCCTCACCGATGAGCTTGAGGTTTTTCGGCGGCAACTGATAGACATCACCGCCCGATATGACGATATCTTCGAGCTCCGGGCGCTCTGAAATGTAACGAAAAGCATCTTGCCACTGGGCGGGCGTTTTCGCCAGCGAAACTTTGTCGACGTCGTCCGTATCCGGTCCGATAGCATAGGAACGCGTACAGAAGCGGCAATAGACCGGACACACGTTGAGCGGGAGAAACAGCGCCTTATCGACATAGCGATGCACGAGGCCGGGAACCGGCGAGTCGTCCTGCTCGTGCAGGGAATCGAGTGTAAGCCGCGGGTGATCGGAAAGCAGCTTGGATGCAAGTGGGATGAATTGCGTGCGAATCGGGTCGCTATACGGATTGTTCCAATCGATAATCGACATTGCGTAGGGTGAAACGCGAACCGCCATGGGCGCCCTATGGAAGCCCTCGCGGGCGTCGTCTATGAACTCTCGAGAAGCTAATCCTTCTATGGTATTCAGTAACTCATCCGGGGTCTTTACGGAATGTTTCTGCTGCCATAGATGATCCAAAAAAGTGGCTTCGTCTACTTCGCAGTACGCGGGCACCGTGCGCCAGAATTCACCTTGAAGCAGCGTTTTGTACTCGAGGGATTGCGGGTCGGCGGGCGGTTTTTTATGAGCGATTTGCAACATTGCTTTCCTCTTGATGGCGGTGGCTGGCTAGGGGCGTGTAGCGCTCCCTAAAGTACGCAAGCAGTTTAGGATGGTCGCGCAGCGTTTGCAATGCGGTATCCGCGTGGCCTTTGGCATACCCGTTGCCGACGATCATGGTCACATCTTTTCCAACGCCCTCGGCACCCAGCGCCGCGGCGGTGAATGAGGTTGACATCGAAAAGAAATAAACAGTTCCGTGATCGCGCGTGCACAAAATCGAGGTCAATTCCGTATGCGCGCAATTGACGCAGTTCACGACCAAATCGGCAAGCTGTGGAATCACAGTCGGAATCGCCTCTAACACCGCGGTAACGTCGCGCGCATCGGCCTCGATGAAGTCGTCCACCAAACCGAGCTCGCACAGTAGGCGGGCTGCCGGTGTGCCAGCGTCCGGCGCTATCCCGATGACTTTTCCCGCGGAGCCGACGCGGTCTTTCGCTTGCGCGCACGAGAGCATCCCCGACTTGCCGTCTGCGCCAACCACCACAACGGTTTGCCCCGGTTGGGCGAGACGCCTGACCTGCGCTGGCGCGCCCGCAACGTCGAGCACGGCCAGGGCAACCTCGGTGGCGATGTCGTCGGGCAGCTTTGCGAAAAGCCCGCATTCAAACAAGATCGCTTTCCCTTCAATCCAAACACGTCCAGTCGTTACATCGACTCCGGTGATCTTATCGATGTGCAGCGGCGTTAGGGTAAGCGACACCAGTGAGGCGATCCGGTCTCCGTGCGCAAGCGCAACGGTGTCGCGCAGCGCTTCGCCGACCGTGCGTACGCGGCCAACGAACATGCCGCCGCTTCCGGTGACGGAATTGTGCTGCTTCCCGCGCGCCGCAACGGTGTTCACAATGTGCTGGCCGATGGCAACAGGATCTGCTCCGCAGGCTTCACTCATTTGCCGAAAGGAGGCGGAGTCGATGTTCAATGCTTCAACGTCGCATAAGATCTCGTTAGCGAATGCAACCGGGGTGTTGTCGATGCGCCACGCGTTTTGCGGAAGCGCGCCCGCGGGTTCGAGAACACGGTGGGTACCGAGGCGGCTAAGTTTGGGAACGGTGAGGAGGCTCATTGAACGGAGATGCCGCCACGTTCAAACGGCGTCGAAAGGACCATCGTAGTTTTTGTGCGGGCCATTCCCGGGACCGCTTTGAGACGCGACAGCAGGTCGTCCAAGTGTGCAGTAGAGCGAGTCATCACTTTCAGCATGAAAGCTTCTTCACCAGCCACGCTGTGAATCTCGCCTACTTCGGGCAGTGCGGCGAGTGCCCGGGTGAAACCGTCGTATGTGGCGTCGGGTGTCGTGTAACAACTCACGAAGGCCATCAGTTCGAGTCCTAGACGGCGGCCGTCTAATTGCGCGGCGTACCCACGGACGTATCCCCGGCCTTCCAATCGCTTGACCCGTTCATGCACTGCGGGAGCCTTCAGACCGACGACCGCCCCAAGTTCGGCAAAGGTGGAACGCGCATTGCGTTGCAAGGCGTCTAAAAGCCTCAGGTCTAACTCGTCCAGTTCGCTTGTTTCCAGCACCATATTCGCCTATTGGTCAAAACACCGGGGAAATATTCGGGGGAACAAGCATATCACGGGGGATTCGTTCGGACAAGGGGTAGCATAAAGAACTGGGAGATGATGCGGCGAAGGCCGCGCGATGCGATCGTTGTTGGGAGTTCTTGTCTTGGCTGTCGGCCTTTTGAGCTGCGGTCCACTCACTCAGCCAGCGGGCAACTTGCCTCGCCAGAAGGGCAGCGTTCGCTTTAACCTCGCCGCCGACCCGGCCAATCTTAATCCCCTTTTTGCGCACCAAGACGCGGCGTCCGTAGAGCAGCAGCTTGCACGCTTGGCGTTCGAGCCCTTCGTTGATATCGACCAGCGGGGGCACAGCGCGCCTGCTTTACTTTCGGTCATTCCAAGCAGCACAAACGGCGGGATCTCGGCAGATGGGCGCACGATCACGTATCGACTGCGCCCCGGCGTGCGCTGGCAGGACGGGTACCCGGTTACGGCTGCGGACGTGTTGTTTACGTTGCACGCCATCCTGGATAACAAAAATCCGGTTCGTTCGCATTCCGGATACGACCTGATAGATAGGGCGAGTTCGCCGTCGCGCAACGTCGTGGTGCTTCACCTGCGCAGAGCGTGGGCGCCGGCCGTGCAAAGTTTTTTTTCCTACGGACTTGCCCCTCAGTTCGTGCTCCCCAAGCACATCTTGGTGCGGCAGCGCGCGCTTTCGTCCGCTCCGTTTAATGCCGCGCCGGTCGGAAACGGGCCCTTTCGGTTCGTGGAATGGCGCCGTGGTGAGCGCTTGAGGTATGCAGCGAATCCAGCGTATTGGCGAGGAATCCCGCGCGTTGCTCGTTTGGACATTCGCATTGTCGGTGATCCCTCAACGAATCTTACCTTACTGCGCTCGGGCGACGTTGACTTCAACTTGATCGCTCCGGCGCAGCAAAAGATTCTGGCCGATGATCCCGCGGTTGCCTACCGGTATGTTCCAACCGCAACCATTGCGGGCATCGCCATCAATCTGCGTCACCATCCGCTTGACGATCTCCGCGTGCGACGTGCCATCGCGATGTCCATCGATCGCAAAGCAATTAGTGACAAAATAACGCTGGGCCGTTACCCGGTTACCGACAGCGCCCAGCCGCAGTTCTCATGGGCGTATGATCCGACGGCCAAGGAGCCGGGCTACGCGCCGGCTGGGGCAGATCGATTGCTAGATGAGGCGGGTTGGCGCAGAAGCGGAAAGGGCGTTCGAACGCGTGGCGGCAAAGCCCTAGCGCTCACTTACGTCCAGTTTCCCGAGTCGCAAACGGGCGTGCGTGCCGCTACAATGATACAGAGCGAACTGGGAGCACGCGGTATCGACGTTACGATTAAGTCCGTCGCGAATGCCCAACTCTTTATGCCGGCCGCGCAAGGCGGTACTTTGGCAAGCGGCGCCTTCGATCTGGCCTACGTACCGTGGCCGATGGGAAGCGATCCCGATGACAGTCTGCTCTTGACCTGTAATGGCGCTTCGAACTACATGCGCTATTGCAGCGAGCAAGTCCAGCAATTAGAAGATACTGCTCTCTCAGCTACATCCCGATCGGTTCGCAAGATGGTCTACTCCAAGATCGCGCACACAGTGGCGCGCGATGTTCCCCTCATCTATCTATTCAACGCGAATTATATCTATGCGTATCGTCCCCAACTGCGCGGCTTTTATCCAAACGCCTTTACGCCGACGTGGAATGCATTTCAGTGGTCGATACAATGAGCGGCTCAAGCCGTCTTTACGGCTGTGATCAACCCGTCCACTGAGTTCTTTGCATCGCCGAAGAGCATCACACACTTTGCGTCTTGGTATAATGGATTATCGATTCCCGCGAACCCTGAGCGCATGCTTCGCTTGAGTACCACGATGTTTGCGGCCTTGTCCACATCTAAGATGGGCATCCCGTAGATCGGACTGCTAGCGACGTTGCGCGCCGCCGGATTGGTTACATCGTTCGCGCCGATTACGAGCGCCACGTCGGTCCGTGGAAATTCCGGATTGATATCGTCCATGTCGTAAAGGGCGGGATATGGAACGTTGGCTTCTGCGAGTAAGACGTTCATGTGTCCCGGCATGCGTCCGGCAACAGGATGAATGGCGTACTTCACTTCCACTCCGCGTTTTTCGAGCTGGTCCGCGAGTTCGCGCACGCTATGTTGTGCCTGAGCAACGGCCATTCCGTAGCCCGGAACTACGACGACCTGCCGCGCGTAGGCGAGCATCGTCGCGACGTCCTCGACCGTTGCGCTGCGCACGTGGGCGTCAGCCGCAGCACCGCCCGCCGCCGCCTGGCTGGCTGAATTGACGGCGCCAAATGCGCCGAACAGCACGTTGGCCAACGAGCGGTTCATCGCTTTGCCCATCAGCACGGTAAGCAGCGTGCCCGACGCACCGACCAGCGCGCCGCTGATGATCAGTACATTGTTTGCGAGCACGAAACCGGTTGCGGCAGCCGCCATGCCCGTAAAAGAATTGAGCAGCGAGATGACGACGGGCATGTCGGCTCCGCCGATCGGCAACACGAAAAGCATGCCCAGCAGCAGGGCTGCCGCAATGCAAACGAAGTAGACCGTCACGGTGGCGGCGGGCGGCGAAAAAACCGCCATGAGCGTGCCGCGATGTGCGATGAGACCGATCGCCGGCGCCAGTATGAGCAGCGCCACGATGCCGTTGACAAATTGCTGGCCGCGATACGTAATGGGCCGGCCGGTCATGAGTTCTTGCAGCTTGAGAAACGCAATGATGCTGCCGGCAAAGCTGAGCGCGCCGATGACGGCACTAAGCATAATAGTGAACACTTGGTCGTAGGGCATGAGCGCCGAATCCCGGATAGAGGCTGACCGCAAAAACTCCGCCGTCGACACCAGCGCAGCGGCGCCACCACCGGCTCCATTAAAGAGCGCTACCATTTGCGGCATTGCTGTCATCTTCACCGCACGCGCCGAAGCAAAGCCGATGATCGCGCCGATGAGGCCGCCCGCTGCAAGAATCCACCACGACACTAACCCTTGCGCGAACAGGGTTGCGCCGATTGCGAGGAGCATGCCCGCCATCGCGATTCTGTTGCCGGTGCGCGCGGTGGCCGGTGAACTCAGGTACCTCAGACCGACAATAAACAATACTCCGGTGAGCAAATACGCAACATCGATCGGGTTAGCCGATGTGCCGATCATTTCTTGGCCGTGGAGCGCGCTTTAAACATTTGCAACATGCGTTCGGTCACCGCAAATCCGCCCACCACGTTAATGGTTGCCAGCGCTACGACGATGATCGAAAACGCTGTTCCCAGCGGCGGATACGCCACGCCCGCGACGAGCAAAGCCCCGACCAAAACGATCCCGTGAATCGCATTGGTGGCGGACATTAGCGGTGTGTGCAACGTTGTGGGAACCTTTGATATTACTTCAAAGCCCACAAAGACCGCGAGTATGAATACCGTTAGCTCAGCTAAGAGATGTTCGCTCACGCAATAACTTCGGCGCCCGCGAGGACGGCAAGGGTCGGCTCATGGATGATTTTTCCTTCGTAGGTCAGGCACGTGCCGCGAGTGATCTCATCGCTCAAATCGATGACGAGATTTCCGTCCTTGAGCAGATGAGTGAGCAAGGTGAGGACGTTGCGCGAGTACAGCTGGCTCGCGTGATGCGCAACGCTCGATGCAAGGTTCGTTTGCCCTACGATGGTGACGCCATGAGCGACCGTGGTTTGCGCCGGTTTGGTGAGGGCACAGTTACCGCCGGCTTCTGCAGCCACATCGACGATAACGGAGCCGGGCTTCATCGCCCGCACCGCCTCTTCGGTAATAAGCAGGGGAGCCCGTTTACCCGGCACGAGCGCGGTGGTAATCACGACATCGGAGGCTCCGATGTGCTGGACCATGAAGCACCGCTGCCTGTCTATCTGCTCCGCGCTTAACTCTTTGGCATAACCGCCTGCGCCCTGGGCATCCGCTCCAAGATCGAATTCCAAGAAGCTCGCGCCCAGACTCATGACCTGCTCTTTCACGACGGCGCGTGTATCGTAGCCGGAAACGACGGCCCCCAAACGTCGCGCCGTTGCAATTGCCTGCAAGCCCGCTACGCCCGCTCCCAAAATCAAAACCTTCGCAGGAGCGACCGTTCCTGCGGCGGTGGTCAGCATCGGAAAAAATCTCGGTAGGGTAGCGGCAGCAATAAGAACCGCTTTATAGCCCGCAATGTTGCTTTGGGAAGAAAGCGCATCCATACTTTGAGCGCGGGTGATGCGGGGAATGGCGTCCATGCTCAGCGTAGTGAGTTTACGTTCGGCCAGCGCATGCACGAAGTTGGGATCACCCAGAGGCGCAAGGAAAGCCAAGAGCGCCGTCCCCTCATGCATCATCTCCAACTCGGATGAACTCGGCCGTCCGACTTTCACCACCAAGTCGGCGGCCGACAGCAGCACAAGGGGGTCCTCAACGACCGCGGCTCCGGCAGCGGTATACAATTCATTGGGGTAATAAGCTCGCTCGCCGGCACCGCTCTGCACGCGAACGCAAGCGCCCGTTTTCACCAATTTCGATACGGATTCCGGAACGAGCGCAACGCGCGACTCTTCGGGATCACTCTCCCGTGGTACGGCGATGTTCATGCGCGCGTTTTCAGCGCGTTATCGATGACTCCTTGGCGAGCAGATTTTCATGCGCGCAGCCGACGATCAAGAAATCACAATCTGGTTGCGCAAAACCCCGATAGGTTGAATTTCAACTTCGACAATGTCTTGATCCTGGAAGAATTCAGGCGGCGTGCGGGCGAAACCCACCCCCTGCGGCGTGCCCGTGGCGATGATGTCTCCGGGTTCCAGCGTAAGCCCCTTTGAGAGCTCGCTGATAATGCGCGCCACCGAAAAGATCATGCTGCTGGTCGATGCGTATTGTTTCTCCGCGCCGTTGACCCTCACGGTAAGCTGCAGAGCCTGTGGATTCCCCAGTTCGTCCGGCCCGACGACGCACGGTCCCAGCGGGCAGCTATCGTCAAGACCTTTGCCCTTGAACCATTGAATGTGCGCGCGTTGCACGTCCCGCGCCGTGATGTCGTTCAAGCACGTGTAACCGAAAACCGCGTCCAGCGCGCTCTCTTCGGGTATGTCACGCAGGCGCTTCCCGATGATCACGGCAAGCTCGCCTTCCCAGTCGTATTCGCTGGAGACCTTGCGTGAAAGTCTAACTGAGGCATTAGGACCAACGATGCTCGTAGGTGGCTTGGTGAAAAAAGTTGGTACGTCGGGCAATTTTAGCTCACGGCCTGCCGCGCGCGCTCCTTCTCGGGCGTGTTCCAAGTAATTGCGGCCCACGCAAAAAACGTTCTTGCCCGGACGCAGCGGCGCATCCAACCGCACGTTTTCGAGCGGTATGGTGGAATCGGTTAGGACGTCCTCTCGCTGCGCATCGCTCAAAGTGATGTAACTTAGCAGCGTGGGACAGTCGATTTTGCGTAATAGACTTCCTTGCTGCACGGCCGGCCGTGCAGGTTCATCTTCGATTCGGTAACTTACGTATCGCATGTGCGATGCCGGCCGGTCATCACGTTACTGCGTAGGCCGACGCGTGAGATGCCAGCTATCGCAATAGATGCAATGATAGGTAAACAAGACTGTTGCCATACCGTTCATCGCCGCGACGGCACGTGCGGATTCTTCGGTCTCGTAGGCATCCTTTGACGTACAACTGCGCTCTATATCGCGATCTACGGCGTCATCGATGTGGCCCCGATTGCGCAACCACCAATCCATCGCCCCTAGGCGCTCCTATGGTTTCGATACGGTTTTCGGCTTAACGATCTGCTTGAAGTCCGGAAGCGGTTTGTTGGCTTTCTTTGCTTGGCGTTCTGCGATATCTCTCATGCTGTTGGCGGCGCCTTCTTCGTTGGCCCACTTGCCACCCCGCGACACGATGCTGACTCCGCGGCGCGCCCTGGTCGTACGCGGGTTGTAGTCGTAGGTGACACGATACAAGCCGACGATGGCGTGCATGCCGTCGGCCGTGCGAATGAACATTTGAAGAACGTTGCCGTAGGTCATGGCGTTAAACGTCAAGTCTTTGCACGACTTTCCGGACTTGACGCGCACCACTTGCCCCAGCTTGTTGACTTCGACGATGAATTCCGTATGGAGGGGCACCCTTGGAAGCCGGGGTGCGGGCATGGCGCGTGGATGAAGCGTTTGTGCAGCGAACCCGGGTTCGATTGCTACCCACGGTGCAAAAACAGCGATCATTAGGACGGTTACTGTGCGGATGCGCTGGATTCTTGTCATGGTTTCGGCGACAAACTCCTAGTTGCGCGAGAGCGCAGTGAAGGCGGTCCCGCAGGAAGCGCAGGCTACGATGACTTGATAGATGGCGGCCTGGTTAAGCGCTGCGCCGAAGTGTTGTTGCTCTGCATTACTGCCGCAGTAACGGCATGGTGCGCATAAAGAGTTCCCCGCGGCGGATTCGTCGTCCACGCATTGCCTTTACGCAGTCGTCGTATGGCGACCTGCAGGCACCTCGTCGTCCACACACAGAAGCCTGCGCCCTCATGCTTCCGCATCCCGAGACCGCAACGCTATTGCTGTTGGATACATACGGCCTGGTGTATCGGGCCTACTTTGCGCTGCCCGTTCTCACGACCAGCAAAGGCGTGCCGATTAATGCCGCGTACGGCTTCACGATGATGCTGAACAAGATTATTGCCGACGAACGGCCGACACACGTGATTGCCGCGTTCGACAAAGGGATGCCGCATGCGCGCGTTGCCATGTACGCCGACTACAAAGCCAACCGGACTCAAACGCCCGACGACTTGCGCAGCCAGTTTGCTCTGGTCCGCAAAATCCTCGATACCTATCGCATTCCCATCATCGAAGTAGCTGGTGAAGAAGCCGATGATGTTATCGCGACGCTGGCGCGACAGGCGGGCGAACAGGGGCAGCGCAGTCTGGTCGTGACGGGCGACTTGGACATGTTGCAAATCGTCGACGATTGCACTACCGTTCTGATGACCCGTCGCGGCATTACGGAACTGGGACGCTACGACCGTGCGGCCGTGCGCGAACGGTTTGAGCTCGCGCCGGAGCAATTGCCCGACTATCGCGGCCTAAAAGGCGATCCATCGGACAATTTGCCGGGGATTCCCGGCGTCGGCGAACGGACCGCCATCAAATTGATCAAAGCCGCCGGTTCACTCGATGCGCTGTTGCAGAATCCACGGCTCGCCGGTGCCGACAAACTGAAAACTCTCATAGAGCAATATGGCGAGCAGGCACGTACCTGCCGCGACGTATCGGTAGTGAGCGATGCGCTGGAAGTAAGCATTGATTGGGAGCACAGTTTGTACTCGCCGCCGAGCAACGACGCCTTGTACGCGCTCTACAGCGGTCTGGAGTTCAAGTCGCTTCTGGCGAAGCTTGACGTCCCCAGTACCGGCGCGCCGCCGCGCAGCGAACAGACCCTGCGCGGAACATGGATCTCCTACGTTGCGGCTACGGATCCACCCGACTTTCTCCGGCTGGCGGCAATTCTGGAAGAACTGTCAAGGCGGTCGCCACTTGCTCTCGCGTTGCGCGCAGACGAACTTGGGATTTCCGGTGAGCGCGGGAGCGGCGTGAGCTTTTCGCTGTCGGCCCTTGAGTACGAACCGGTGCGCTCCGCGTTCGCAGCGCTCTGGAGCGGTTCGGCGCTCATGGCAGGCTACGATACAAAAAATCTACTGCGTATGTTGGCGGTGCACAGCCTTACGATGCGGCACTTTACGGATGATGCGATGATCGGCGCGCACCTGCTCAATCCCTCGCGCGCATTCGCGGAGCTGGCAGAGGCGACGGCGGAATTGCTGTCGCTCGACGTGCCGCAAGACGCCGGTGCCTACGCTGACGCCACCGGAGCGTTAGTCGACATCGAACGTAAGAAACTGAACGAGCGTGACCAAGTGCCTCTCTACAGTGAGGTAGAAGTGCCGCTCGCCCGCATTTTGGCAAAAATGGAAAGCACCGGCATCGCAATCGACGTGCGCGAACTGGACGTTTTAGGAAAAGAAATCGACCTGGCGGTGGGGCGGCTGCAACAGGAAATTTTTGCGCTGGCCGGTGAAGATTTTAATATCGGTTCGCCGCAACAGCTCGGGGCGGTTCTTTTCGGCAAACTGAAGATCCCCGGAAGTAAGCAAAATAAAACTGGATGGGCGACCGGTGTGGAGATTCTGCAGGGGCTGGCACGCGACTACCCTATTTGCGCCAAGGTCTTGGAATATCGTGAGGTAGCCAAGTTAAAAAATACCTACGTCGACGTAATACCAAAACTGATCGATCCTCGCGACGGACGATTGCGGACCGTTTTCAATCAAACCAGCACCGCGACAGGGCGTCTTTCCTCGCGCGACCCCAACTTACAAAATATCCCCATACGCGGTGAATTGGGGCGCCGCATCAGACGCGCTTTTGTTGCCCCGGGAAATGACCGGGTGTTGCTCGCCGCGGACTATAGTCAAATCGAATTACGGTTAATGGCGCACCTTTCGGGGGATGCGGCGATGCGCGCGGCGTTTCATCAAAGCCAGGACATCCACGATTTCACAGCGCGACAAATATTCAATGTGGGTGACGGCCAGCTTGTGGAACCAAACCAACGCCGCATGGCAAAGTCGGTGAACTTCGGGTTACTGTATGGAATGTCGGATTTTGGCCTTGCGCAGCGTTTGGAAATAAGCCGCTCCGAAGCCAAGGCTATAACCACCGCGTACTTTGCCCGATTCCCAGCGGTTCGCACGTACATTGAAAATCTCTTGGAAGTCGGTCGGCGCGATGGATACGTGTCGACCATCTTAGGTCGGCGGCGTTACATGCCGGCTCTGCGCTCGACGAACTACATGCTCCGCTCAGCAGCCGAGCGAGAAGCCACGAACGCGCCTCTGCAAGGCAGTGCCGCGGACCTTATGAAGTTGGCGATGGTTCGGGTGGATAGGGCCTTGGCCGATGCGGGTCTCCAGGCTTTGATGCTGCTGCAGATTCACGACGAACTCATCTTGGAAGTCCAGGAGTCGCAATTGCGCCGAGTGGGTGCCATCG
>JALZBG010000148.1 GCA_030947645.1 Vulcanimicrobiota bacterium
ACGCCCAGATTCGAACTGGGGAATAGAGCTTTTGCAGAGCTCCGCCTTACCACTTGGCTACGTCGCCGATTGATCACGGACAGCGGGTGGCGGGAATCGAACCCGCGCGTCGACCTTGGGAAGGTCACAGGCTACCATTACATCACACCCGCCCATCCAGCCCGGCGACCGACCGGGTTCGGTGCCCTCACAGCACCTCCCGCTCAGCGTGACACGAGCACCAGCGGTGATGCAGCGGCGGGAGCAAGCATTTGATCGATCGTGCACGATTGTGGTGCTTTATCGGGACGCCACCGCAAAACTTTTGTGCCATGCCTAAAACGCCCGCCGCTCACGTGATCGAAGCGAATCTCAACGACGATTTTCGGCGCTAGCGGTTCCCATGGCTCCTCGGTCTGCTTCCAACGGCTTGGACCGCCCGGAGCGTTGCCCGTAAAGCCGGGCCCAGCAATCAGCGGTTTGAATTTTGCCAAGAGCTGGCGGCGCTCTGCTGTTTGAAATCCTGAACTGAAGCCCACATGGTTGAGCTTTCCAGCATCGTCATAAAGTCCCAGCAAGATGGACGCGACGCCGGTTTTATCCTTCGAGTACCGGAATCCGCCGACGACACAATCGGCCGTACGCAAGTGTTTTATCTTTTGCGCGCCGCTGCGTTCGCCGGAACGATACGCGAAATCGGCGCGCTTGGCGATAACGCCGTCCAGGGCACCGCCCACCATCGCAAACCAGCGGTCAACATCCGCTCGCTTTTCCGTTGCCGGCGACAGATACAATCCTTGGTTTCCCAGATGCTCGCTCGCGAACGTTTCCAACGCTTTGCGGCGTTCGCGCAGCGCAATATGGATTAGGTTTCGTCCCCGTGCGTCCACCAGCAGGTCGAAAAGGAGCAAACTCGCTGCGGTTTCTTTCGATAGTTTAGCGATTCGGCTCGCGGCGGGATGAATGCGCTGGAGCAAATCGTCAAACGAAAGCTGTCCGTCGCGCGGAATCACCAATTCGCCATCCAGAACGAACTTTTCAGCCTTTAGCGCCGAAAGCATGTTCACGATTTCCGGAAAATAACGCGCGAGGGGTTGCCCGGCTTTCGATTGCAGATAGATCTCATCGCCGTCGCGGAAGGCGAGACACCTGAAGCCGTCCCACTTCGGTTCGTACTGCCAGTTCGATCCTTCCGGAATGGCGTTCACGGCTAAACATTCCATCGGGGGATACGGTGGTTCAAGCGGTAGGTTCATTTCATTAGCGTCTCGAGTTTAAAACGACCGGATTTCTTGAGCATCGGCGACCACATGTCGCCGAGCTGCTCGATACGCGCGGGCATGTTGCCCATGCGAAAATCTTCTACGGTACAGCCACCTTCAATCTCTTCCCAGGTCACCGGAGCCGAAACCGTCGCCAGCTCGGTGGGTCTCACCGAATACACCGACGCCAGCGTCCTGCCCCACGCGTTCTGATTATAGTCGACCAGGACGCGTCCCGGGGGACGTTTGGCGATCCGATACTCCGAGGTGATGAAGTCGGGATATTGCTTTGCGATCGTCTGGGCGAATGCTTTCGCAAATGCCCAGACTTGTTTCTGAAGCGGGCCGCGCTCGATAGGGACGTACACATGAATGCCCTTCGAGCCAGAAGTTTTCGCGTAACAGCGAATCCCCAAACCCGCGAGGCCATCGCGGACAACCAGAGCCGTCTCGCGGACTTTCCCAAACGCCGCGCCCCCCGGATCCAAATCAAAGTGCAGGTAATCCGGGCGGTCCACATCGTCGCAGGTGGCGTACCATTGATTGAGATCGATGCAACCTAAATTTACAACCCAGAGCAAGGACGCCACGTCATCCACGATTGGAAAATCAATGATGTTTCCGGAAGAATGTTTGATGGTGCACTTCTTCAGCCACTCCGGGTGACCGCTCGGCGTTCTCTTCATAAAGAAAAAGTCGCCGGCGATGCCGTTGGGGTACCGTTTCATCACCATCGCGCGGTCGCGAACGTGCGGGACCAGAACAGTTGAGACATCAAGGTAGTATTGCAACAAATCTCGTTTCGTGAGGCCTTGTTTAGGCCAAAACATTTTGTTGAGGTTCGTCAGCGCCACGATATAACGGCCCGCCTTGAACGTCACGTCGCTTTTGCCGAGCGGAATGCGCTCTAGTGTTGACATCTGCATCCATGGTGCCCACGAGGAGCGACTTCAAACCAAGCGAACCGATGCCGGGTGACTTGGATTTATGCCGTTCCGTCAATTGTTTTTGCTGCGATGTTGATCGGCACGATGGTGGTCCTTGCATGTTTAGGACACTGGATCGTGTACCGTTACGTGCCCCATCGCGATTTCGTCAAACATAACGATGTTGCCGGATTTCTGTTGGCAATTGTGGGCGTGATTTACGCGGTGCTGCTCTCGTTCGTCGTCGTCGTAGTTTGGCAAGAGTTCGAAAACTCGGACAGTGTCGCGCAGCGGGAAGCCAGCGCGGTGGCCGATATGTACCGGCTATCCGGCGCATACCCCAGCCCTCTGCGTCAACGCATCCAGGTGGAACTGCGCAACTACGTTCACTTGATGATCAGCGATGAATGGCCGGCGATGCGGCTCGGTGGAGTCAGCAAATCGGCGCAAGATGTGACCGCAACTCTCGCAGAGCAGCTATCATCGTACAGTCCAAGGGTCTCCGACCAGATCCAAGTGCACGGGCAAGTTCTCGATATCCTACGGGTATTTCTGGACAGCCGCCGTCAGCGCTTGCACGATAACGAAACGGGGATTCCGACAATCTTGTGGTGGGCGCTGATCGCTTCGGCAGTTATAACCTTAGGCTTTGTGTATCTCTTCGGGATGGAGAATTTCAGGATACAGCTTTTAATGACGACATTACTGTCGGCAATCATCGGCCTCATGTTCACGTTGATCATCGAACTGGATTATCCATTTCGAGGGGACACCAGCATTTCACCCCACAGTTGGTACTTGATTGCGCACCAGCTCACGAAATGATGTTGATCGCGCGCGCCGCGATAACCGCTATGGTGACAAAGGAAACGAGCGCTTCTGTCATCATCAAAAGCTTTCCGGTTTGCGTTAGCGGGTAAGTGTCGGCTGGGCTGAATGCCGTGGCGGTGCAGAACGACAGGAACACGTAATCGAAAAACTTCGGCCTCCAGGGCGGCGAGCTCTCTGATCTTGCGACTTCACTAGCAGCAAGCTGCGGAAACAGAAAATCAATGCGTCTTCCTTTTCCGAGAACGGATCCCGCACGTGCATCGGGACCGCCGCCGTCGGTTTCCCAGTACCATAATCCAAAAACCAGCACGTTCGTCAGCCAGATTTGGAACGCCGAGAGCAGCAGTTCTTGGCCCGTCGCGTTCCGGCCGTGCGACGCGAGCGAGTGGATCAACAATGCAAGCGAAAGGATGTTGGCAAGGTTGACGATTGCGATCAAGGCAATGGAAGCCGCGCGCTCCAAGCGCTTTTCGCCGCGTCGGGCGGGCGCTACGATGGACAGCGGAATCAGAAGGCTCAGTGTCAGCAGCGGCACCAGCCACAAAGGTCCAAACGTCAGGCGAGGCGGCAGCGTGATGTATAAAATGAGCGACAGAATGACGGCAACGGAGGCATGCCAGCGAGGCTCATCGCTGACCGAAGAACCATCCGCCTGTTGGTGGGGTTTCATACGCGCGCTTTCGGCGCTTGGGCTAGAGCACCGTTTGCTTGCTTGTGCCGGCGCGAGTCTGAAAAGCAATCGTTAAGATTTTCCCTGAACTAAGCGCAAAGTGGGAATGATTACCTCACACTAATGCAAGGAGCACCGATCATGGAAACCTTTGACAAGCTTTCCGTCAACGTTCCGACGGCCTGCGCCGAACGCTTGCGCGCCCTGAAATTCAAACATGAACTATCCGGCTCGTCGCTGGTCGAATTGGCCTTATTGGAATACTTCGACAGTCATACCGACGACGAGATTGCCGAAAAGGCGCGGCTTGGCGGGGCTAGCCGCCGCCGTCCTAAAGCCGAGGGCTAGTGCAGACCACACCGTCCACCAGCGGCGTGCTTGAAAACGCACGTGGCCGTTCGGCTGACGGCTCGATCGTTTTTATAGGTACGGCCACAACCCTTATCCGATACGCCGGTTTTACCATCCTCACCGATCCCAACTTTATCCACGCAGGTGATCACGTTCACATCGGGTATGGCTTGCGCGCCAAACGCCTGACGAACCCTGCCATTGAGATCGAGGATTTGCCGCCTCTGGACTGCGTGGTGCTTTCGCACTTTCACGGAGATCACTTCGATCAGGTCGCTCAGGCACGCTTAGACAAGTCTCTTCCGATCGTTACCACGCGCCATGCGGCGGGAGCGCTGCGCAGTCGCGGGTTCTCCGCCGCGAAAGGGCTGGAGACATGGCAGCGATCACGTTTTGCGAGAAATTCGGCGCAGCTTATGGTGACCGCCATGCCGGGGAAACATGGGCCGGGTATCATGACCTACGCTCTGCCGCCGGTCATGGGCAGTATCCTCGATTTCAGTGATGGCCGCAATAACGTTCCTCCGCTTCGAATCTACATCAGCGGTGATACGCTTCTGCACAAGGATTTAAGAGAAATCCCAAAGCGGTTCACGGGCATCCACATCGGATTATTCCACTTGGGCGGTACCCGAGTGATGGGTGTAATGCTTACTATGGACGCGCGGCAAGGACTGCGAGCGGTGCGCCGGATCAATCCCGATGTTGCGATCCCAATCCACTACGACGATTACAATGTTTTTAGGTCGCCGCTGCGCGATTTCCAGAAAGAGGTCGATGACGCCGGCATGCAAGACCGCGTCGCCTATCTAGGGCGCGGCCAAACCTACGAGTTTTCGATAACGCAGTAAGCTGCAGACCGAGCGTGAAGTCCGCGTCCTGCGCAGGAAAACGACGATACCCCAATGAGCGCGCCGCCCGCGCCACAGCGGACGATCAGGAAGCCCGTGCGCTGGAAGCCGGCAAGTCTTTGTGCTTGAGTGTGTACCGGTGCCGCGAGAAATCTTGCGGCGGATGGCACCTTAGCGAAATTCGAGACCGTGAACACGACGGGTACTGAACGCAACCAGCT
>JALZBG010000043.1 GCA_030947645.1 Vulcanimicrobiota bacterium
TTGGAAAGTCGTCGCTGCTCAATCGGCTGGCTCAAAGCGACGCGCTCGTGGCGGACCAACCGTTCGCTACCCTCGATCCTACACAGCGCCGCGCATATCTGGCACCGAATGTCGCAGCGCGCGTTGTCGACACCGTTGGGTTCATCACTGCTCTGCCGCAAGAATTGGTAACGGCGTTCCGCGCCACGCTCGAAGAGCTCGAGGAGGCTGAACTCCTCGTGCATGTGGTCGACATCTCCAATCCCGACTGGCCACGTCAAAAATTAAGCGTTGAGTCCATCTTACATGATCTGCATTTGGACACTAAACGCCGGCTGCTCGTCTACAATAAGTGCGACCGCGTCGGGAACGACTCACCGGAGCAGGACGCATTGTCCGTCAGCGCGCGCACGGGGGCAGGGATTGAAGCGCTCAAAGCGCGTCTAGCGGGAATCTTAACGTGAAGCCGTTGCTGCTGGCCTGTGCGTTGCTTTTATGCGGCTGCACCACGCATCGTGGTAACGACGCGTTTCCGGGGATTGTCGCAGCACTGCGTCCCTCGGTCGTTCTGCTGACAATGCGAGTGCCAAATCAAGATAATGGCTCCACCGACAAGTTCCAAGATGCGTATGCCAGCGGCGTTGTCGTTTCCAGCGGCCCTTGGGGAAGCGACGTGCTGACCGTGGAACATGCGATTGAGGGTGCGAGCAACCTGCACGCGACGATTGGTGGGATCAAGCATGAACGTGCAAGCGTGGCCGGAAGGGATCGAGCATTGGACATTGCCGTTGTGCACCTGCGGCGTGGCAATCTTCCGAGTGCTAAACTGGGCACCTCCGCGGATTTGCTTCCCGGCGAGGCGATCGGCATCATCGGGTACCCAATTCCCGACGCTTTTGAAGAAGAAGGCTTGGGAACAACCAGTTCGATCTACGCCGGACGGATCTCCAGCCTGCGAAGGCACGCTATTGAATTAAACCTTCCCATCGTGCCGGGCGAAAGCGGTGGTCCGGTGTTTCGCGCCGAGAACGGCGAAGTCGTCGGCATCGCAGAGTCGCGTTTCGAGGAAGAGCGCTCAATCGGTTTCGCGTTGCCGATCGACGACGCTAAGCGGTTTTTGCGCGTCCACGCGCGCCACTGCAACTGCTAGATCAGCACTAGCGTCCTAGCGCAGCACGCTGGAGCGGACATCTTGTGGCATCTGGCGCCGAACGTGATCGGCGCGAATAAGCGAACGGTCCCCAACCCACTGCACCGGTGGTATATGCCAAAAAAGAGCCATGGCGTTCAGCCCGGATGCATAGGTCGAACGCAAATCGGAAAACAGACGCCAGGCGGTCTCTTCATCGCGCAACTTAAACGCTGCTCCGGCAAGCCGCTCGCGCGCGAGGTTGAACTCGGAGCGTTCCACACCGACTTCGGTGCCTTTCGCTAGTCCGTAATAGTTCACGAAATCATGCGTGAGATGCCGCCCGACTTCATACATGATGCCTGCTTGCCCGTGCATTCCTTCTACCGTGGTCAACAGCAATGCTGAAGCATCGAGCAAAGCGCCCAGCGTTCCCACCCACGATTCGTAATCGTGGCTGGACCGAAAGAACGACAGCATCGGATAGGCGAGGTGGCTTTCGAGAACTTCCGCGGTCCAGGCTTGTCCCTGGCGGAAAAGTGCCGGCAGGTCGTCGAGGATACCGGCGTAGGCGTGGATTGATAGCAAGCCGACACCCGTCGGCGGAGCACCCGCTCGAGCACCAACTAAAACGACGAAGACTTCCCGCCGCTGAAAAGCCCCGAACACCGAAAACAGAAACGCCGTTACGACGGCGACCACGCTTAAACCCGACGCCCCCGCCAACAGGGAAACTAAGCGCGAGAGCCCCGAGGCGCCGGTAATGTCGCCGAATCCAATTGTCAAGAACGAGGTGCCGGCGAAATACAAGGCGCCAAAGAACGAAACGGTTTGCGGATGCAACTGCGTGCGCATGGCGTAGAGAATCAAGCCGTAACCCACAATGAGCGTGAGCGCCCACGCAGCAAATAGCACGATCATCATAAACGGGGCGAACGTGCTTAAGAAGTCTTCGCGCGCGCCGTCATCCTGGATGCGCCAACTAATCCTCGGCCAGATCGCCCAGAATGTGCGCGTCAGACGAGCGCTGATTCGCCATCGACGGCTGATTGCACGAGGAACGATGACGGACTGAAACACGTCGCGCAAGGCCAGACAAACCAGCGCGATACCGGTTGCCGCACAGACGGCGTTCAGCAGCACAGTCCACATCTACTGCACGGGCGTCAGCTTAATGTAGTCGAGCTGCGTCGTTTGGTCTTTGACGACGACTGCTTTGACACTGGCGGTTTCATATCCACCGGCGGTCGCCACTACGTCTTGCGTGCCAATAGGCACTCTCTGCAGCGTAAACTCTCCGTGAGCGCCGGTGTTCGCCGTAACGGTAGAGCCGACCGAAAGGATGGCGTTCCCGATGGGTGTTTGTGTTTTGGCGTCGATGACGCGTCCAACCACCGAACCGTAGTCTTGAATGCCGACGTGATTGGGATCGTATCCGCAGCCGCCGCCGTTGCTTGCAGCGCCAAGCAACAGAACCGACGCGAGAAGTAACAGTTTCATTTCTTATAGCCCCCACGAGGAGCTTGTCGGACCTGAGCAATAGCCCAAGTCGAGAAGCTCAAGTTGCGCGTAATAGATTTCCCTGGTTGTGAGTATAACGCAAATGTTTCGATGCCCCTTGCACAAAATGTGTTTCCTTCGAGGGGCTACGCACCGGTTTGTGAAATGCTTCTCGAAGTATGAATCCGTATGGCCCTGTGGCTATTTATCTTGCGGTGTCGGTCTTCATGGCGCTCGCTTTCTCGGTTTTGCCGGGAGCGTTGGCGCATAAGAAGCCGAACGCCGAAAAATCGCAAGCGTACGAATGTGGCGTGGAACCTACCTCCGCGGTGACTGGCCGGTTTCCGATCCGCTTCTACCTCATCGCCATGCTTTTTGTCATCTTCGACGTTGAAGCGGCGTCCTTTTATCCTTGGGCCGTCCAGATGCACGCGCTGCGGGTCTTCGGGTTGTTGGAAATGATGGCATTTGTCATCGTGCTGGCGATCGGTTACGCGTACGTCTGGAAAAAGGGCGGCTTCGTGTGGAGGTAGGTGCGGGGCAGTTCCTTCTTGCCAAGCTCGACGACGTTGCGCGTTGGGCGCAGAGTTCGAGCGTGTGGCCGCTGACCATGGGATTGGCTTGCTGCGCGATCGAGATGATGACCGCCACCGCTCCTGAGTACGACATCGCCCGTCTGGGCTCCGAAGTGTTTCGGGCGTCGCCGAGGCAAGCCGACTTGATGATCGTTTCGGGACGCGTTGCGCAAAAGATGGGTCCGGTCGTGAAGCGTCTGTACGATCAGATGGCCGATCCCAAATGGGTCATCTCGATGGGTGCGTGCGCGAGTTCCGGCGGAGTTTTCGATAACTACGCGATTGTACAGGGAGTCGACACGATCGTGCCGGTCGACGTATACGTTCCGGGATGCCCGCCCACGCCCGACGGCTTGCTTTACGCAGTGAACCTGATCCAGCAGCAAATTCGGGAAGGCGGACGCGGCGGCGTCCTGGCCCGCTCATAGGCAGGCACCCGCACATGCCTGACGTCCGGCAAGCTCCTCGGTAAGGTGCCAAGTACTCAAGCCCCACCGATGGGCGGTTCGGCAATTGACCCAACGAGCGTGCGCCCGCCGATTGAGGATGCACGTATTGAGCGCGTCGAATCCGCGACGCTGCGGGCGCGCTTAGAAACCTTCAAGTCGGACGGTTTCAACATGTTGTTGGACTTGGGGGGCGTCGATTATCTGCACCGCGAGCCGCGCTTCGATGTCGTCTACCACCTGCTTAGGATGCCCACTGCAGTCGCTTCCGTCCCGCAAGTCGGCACACCGGAGCGAGTTCGGGTGTTGTGCGGAGTCTCGCAGAGCGCTCCATCGCTGCCCACAGTAACCGACTTATGGAAAAGCGCGGATTGGGCAGAACGAGAGATTTGGGACTTATTCGGCATCTGCTTCGAAGGGCACCCGGATTTACGCCGCATTCAAATGCCGAATCACTGGGAAGGACATCCGCTGCGCAAAGATTACCCATTGCGTGGACCGGCGCGCGAAAAATCGCCTCGTCCTAGCTTTGCGCTGAAAAGTAACGTCGTTTCGGGAACGCCTCCAGCGGGCCGCACCGCCGAGGCCTTGCAAAAACAGATCGCCGAGCGCCGCAGGGACCGCTCGTGAGCCTGAGCACGTTCCCCTTAGAAGACGATATCGTGTCGCGGGGCGACAACTCGATGGTGCTTTCCATGGGGCCGCAGCACCCCTCGACGCATGGAGTGCTGCAAATCATGCTTGAGATTCGAGGTGAAAACATCACCAAGGCGGAGCCGGAAATCGGATATCTGCACACCGGCATCGAGAAAAACATCGAGAACCTTTTTTGGACTCAAGCTCAAACCAACGTTGAGCGCATGGACTACCTCGCGCCGCTTTCCAACGCCTTGTGCTACGTCCTTGCAGCAGAACAACTCTTGGGCATTACGGATGAAATTCCGCAACGCGCCCGGCAAATTCGCGTCATGCAGACCGAGTTAACTCGTATCGCTTCGCATTGCGTATGGCTGGGCACTCACGGGATTGATCTGGGCGCGTTATCCGTCTTTTTTTACTGCTTCGACGTTCGCGAAAACATCTTGGATCTGCACGAGGTATCCGGCGGCGCACGCATGCACCCGAACTATTTTCGCATTGGCGGGCTCAACGGGGACTTGCCGCAAGGATTCCTTGATAGGTTGGACGCGTTCATCGCTAAATTGCCGGGCCGTATTAAGGAACTACGCGCCCTCCTGCAGCGCAATCCAATTTTTCAAGATCGTACGATCGGCGTCGGCACGATCAGCGCGCAAGATTGTGCTCAGTGGAGCTTGACCGGACCCATATTGCGGGCATGTGGCGTAGCGTACGACGTTCGCAAAGCGTTTCCGTACAGCGGCTACGAAGAGTATGATTTCGACATCCCCACGCGCACTGAGGGCGATGCCTACGCACGTTTCCTCGTACGCTTGGACGAGATGGAAGAGTCGCTGCGCATCGTTGCTCAAACACGGAAGAATCTCGTTGATGGACCGGTCATGGTTAGTGACGCCAAAGTCGCGCCACCACCGAAAGAAACAATCGCAATCTCGATGGAAGCGCTCATTCACCACTTCAAGATCGTCAGCGAAGGCTTTCGAATCCCTCCCGGTGACGTCTATCAGTCCGTCGAAGGCCCACGCGGCGAACTGGGGTATTACCTGGTTTCCGACGGGAACAACAAGCCTTGGCGGATCCGCACGCGGCCCGCTTCGCTCTATAATGTGCAAGCACTCAAGGCCATGGCGCCGGGCAATCTCATCGCGGACCTGGTAGTGATGATCGGCTCGCTCGATCCCGTCTTCGGCGAGGTTGACCGGTGAGGTTCCACGGGTTGGGGTTATCGCTGTGAGGGACAGTGATGCGCCTATGTATGGTAGCGAGCAGAAATTAGCGTCACACAATGTTGCGCCGGTGGACTCCCCGCAATTCGACGGTCATAAAACGGCACAGCAGGGCGGGCATGAAGATAATCGCGACGGGCGGGGAGTGGTACATTCCGGTGAGTTTATCGCACTCTATGAGCGCTTGCGCTCCGAGTGCGAAGCAATCATTGCGCAGTATCCGGATTCACGCTCGGCGCTGCTGCCCATCGTGCATCGGTTCCAAGCAGAAGAAGGGTACGTGTCGCAGAGCGCAATGCGTGCGTGCGCGGAGCTGTTGAATCTTCCTCCGGCGGTGGTGGAATCCACCGTCTCTTTTTACACCCTTTTTTTCCGCCGTCCGGTGGGACGGTACATGCTGCAGGTCTGCCGCAACCTGTCGTGCAGTATAAACGGGGCTGACGATATCATGACCCACGTTCGAGAGCGACTCGGCATCGGGCACCTGGAAACTACCGGCGATGGACTGTTCTCGTACGAAGAAGTTGAGTGTCTTGCTGCCTGCGATCGAGCACCCTGCATGCAAGTAAACCTCGAATTCGTCTACGATCTGACGCCGCGAATCATTGACGAGATGCTTGCAGCTATTCGCGGCGGAACGTATGGAGTGCCTCCGCTCCCTCAGACGGCCGCCCCCGGCCGAACGTGGATTGAATCGCAGAATGCCACGGTCGCAGGCGGTTACAAGTCCTCGGGAGCGCAACAAGTAAGCGATCCGGACAACGCGGGCGGAATCGGTGATGCTACCGGCGTCATCATGCTCGATCGCATTTTGAGACACAAGTCGTCGTACGAGGGGCGCACTCGCGAACGCTTGGTGAACGAGCCTCGCGGCAATGCAGAAAAGGTATTCTCGAAGCGATGAGCTTGCAACCGGTGTTGATGGCCGGAATCGGCGAGGCCAATCTGCGGGATATCACGGTCTATAGACAACGTGGTGGTTACAAGCAGTTGCGGCGTGCGTTCGAGCAAATGAGTACGGGGCGGGTTCTCGACCTTGCGAATGCGTCCGGCCTGCGTGGGCGCGGGGGTGCCGGCTTTCCGACCGGTCGCAAGTGGATGTTTTTGCCGGACAATGATTGCCCGCGCTACCTCGTGTGTAACTGCGACGAAGCCGAACCCGGCACGTTCAAAGATCGCATGCTGCTTGAAGAGGCGCCGCATTTGGTCATCGAGGGGATGCTTCTGGGTGCGTACGGGATCGGCGCCCATCATGCGTTCATATACATCCGTGGCGAGTTCAAAGGCGGTTACGAAATATTTCGCGGGGCACTCGAACAGGCGCGCGACGCAGGATTCGTCGGCAAGGACTTGTTCGGCACGGGGTATGACCTCGAGCTGACAATTCATCGAGGCGCCGGTGCATATATTTGCGGAGAAGAAACGGCACTGCTGAATTCCTTGGAAGGCAAGCGCGGTGAACCCCGGCTCAAGCCGCCGTTTCCGGCGGTTGAAGGGTTGTACAAAATGCCCACCGTCGTCAACAACGTGGAGACTCTGGCATACTTGGTTCCGATTCTCGAACGGGGGCCTGAGTGGTTTTCTGCCGTCGGTACGGAAAAATCGAAGGGATACAAGATCGTTTCTATC
The DNA here is from genome assembly GCA_030947645.1 of Vulcanimicrobiota bacterium. Taxonomy (GTDB): domain Bacteria; phylum Vulcanimicrobiota; class Vulcanimicrobiia; order Vulcanimicrobiales; family Vulcanimicrobiaceae; genus JALZBG01. The sequence continues at coordinate 7,124 of JALZBG010000043.1, forward strand.
AGCGGTCACGTGAGGAGTCCCGGTAATTATGAGGTTGCGTTAGGCACAACCATTCGCGAGCTCATCGAGCTCGCTGGTGGCTTGCGCGAGAGACGCAAACTGATGGCCGTGCAGCCGGGCGGCGGTTCTTCGGCCTGTATTTTCGAGGAACATCTGGACTGGCCATATGACTACGAAGCCATGACGAAGGCTGGTTCTATGCTCGGCTCGGGTGCCATGGTAGTGTTTGACGACACAACCGATTTTGTCAAGGCGGCGTACTCGTTGGTACGCTTCTTCGCGCACGAGTCGTGCGGGCAATGCACGCCGTGCCGGGAGGGCGGACATTGGCTGGAACTGACGTTGGAACGGTTGCTGCACGGCCGCGGCCTACCCTCGGACATTGAGATTCTCAAGAAGGCTTCGCACGAAATGACTGGCCTAAACCTGTGTCCGCTGGGCGATTCGATCGAACCGTTTCTCGCCTCCGTCGTTAACCGTTTCCCGGAACAATTCCAAGCGTACGTGGCCGGCAGTAAGGTGGCGTCCTGAATACCCTGGCCCCCGAAGATGTAGCTCTCACCATCGACGGCATCGAGCTGCGCGTTCCCAAAGGCACGCTGCTCGTTGAGGCGTCCAAAGCGATTCAGAAAGAAATTCCCGTTTACTGTTACCATACCAAATTGGGACCGGCTGGACTGTGCCGCATTTGTTTAGTAGAAATCGAGGGCATGCCGAAGTTGCAGATCGCCTGCAACACGGCGGTGACCGACGGCATGAGAGTGCATACGTACAACGAGAAGGTCAACGACGGCCGGCGTGCCGTCCTAGAATTTTTACTGCTCAACCATCCCTTAGATTGTCCGATTTGCGATAAAGGCGGGGAATGCGACCTGCAAGACTTCTCCATGGCATACGGTCAAAGCGCGTCGCGCCTCGCGGATGCGAAAGTGGCAAAACCCAAAGCTGTCGATCTGGGCCCCACGATCGTGCTGGATGAAGAGCGCTGCATCGTGTGCCAGCGCTGCGTACGTTTCGACGATATCATTACGCGCGAACGTTCGCTGATCGTCAAAGATCGTGGCGCGCGCGACATCATCGCGACGGCCACCGGAACACCCTATCGCTCGAACTTCAGCGGCAATGTTACGGAGCTTTGTCCCGTCGGCGCGCTTACTTCGAAAACGTATCGCTTTAAATCCAGGCCGTGGGACTTGCACCGCACGAGGACGACCTGCATGCAATGCAGCGTCGGCTGCCAACTGCATATCGACGAACGCGAAAAGACGGTGCTGCGGACGATGTCGGTGGAAACCGACGATGCTATTTCCGACGGCTGGTTATGCGATCGCGGCCGGTATAACATTGGCTTCTACGCTGATGAGCGGCGATTGCGGATGCCGCTTTACAAACATAACGGCGAATGGCTCGAAATGAATTGGGAAGAAGCAATCGCTATGTGGGCGGCCGGCATCAAGGATGCGATCGCCGAAGAGGGACCGCAAAGCGTCGGCGCTATCGGCGGCGGGCGTCTGCTCAACGAAGAAGCGTTCTTGTTGCAGGATCTGCATCGCAAACTCGGCGTGAGCAATCTCGATTGGCGCGCCGGCCGTCAGCGGCAAGCCACTCCCGGCAACCGCGGTGGCAGCCTGCCCGAGTTGGAAAACGCACAGGCGATAGTGGTTTTGGGAGAATCGCCCTCGGAAACGGCGCCGATATTGGACTTGAGAATCCGCAAGGCAGTGTATCAGCGTGGAGCGGTGCTGATTGCCGTCGCTTCGACGGCGGCGCCTTCCCCAGTTCCTCTGATCAACGCAGCTTCGCTCTCCGCAGCTTGGAGTGCTATACCGCACTCAGCGCACCGCATCGCGGTCGTGTGGGACGGGGTTGATTCCGCAGCAGGCCTTGAGCTCGAACGGTTTCTCGACGAAAATGCCGACCGTCAAGAAGTTATAACATACATCGCAGCCGAGCAACCGAACGGCCGTGGTGCCGAGACCATGGGCATGCACCCAGGTTTCGCTCCGGGTTTCCGTACAATTGATTCGGGGTTGGACAGCGCCCTGATGTTCGAGCGCGCGGCCGCCGGCGGAATGCGCGTGTGTTCCATTCTCGGCGCTAATCCGCTGCTGCATTTCGGGAACGGTGCGCTGGTCCGTTCCGCATTGCAAAAGACGCCATTCGTTGTGGTGAGCGATTTGTTCATGACCCAAACGGCGGAGCTCGCCAGCCTGGTTTTGCCCGCGCGTGCAAGTTTTGAGAAGACCGGCACTACCATCAATCTGGCCGGCGATGTCTTACCCGTCAATGCCGGCGTGGAGCCGCCGGAAGGTACTGGTAGCGATCTCGAGATGTTGATCGCGCTGTGCGATGCTTTGGGGCTGCCCCTACCGTCCATGGCAAGTTTGGAACAAGAGGTAATCGCACACCTTGCCCACGATCCACTCCGTTTCGGATTTGGCGACCCGGTCATTTGCGGCACGCCGCGTTCGATCGAGCCGCGCGGCAACGGGTTACGCCTTGTGGCCGAGCGGCGCATGTTTGGCGGAGGCGGTACGGCGGCTTTTGACGAGCGCATTGCGGGGCTGCGGCCGCTGCCCCAGGCGGCTCTTTCAATCGCCGATGCAAACCGGCTTGGCGTGGCGACCTCGGACTATGTCGACTTGCAAAGCTATGACCAAACTATGCATGACTTGCTGGTCGAAGTTCGACCCGGCTTGGAACCGGGGTCGGTGGTAGTCATCGACGGGCTCCCTGATGAGCCTGCCAATGCGCTAGCGCCGGGCTCGTGCCCAGAGGTCGTAAATGTGCGCAAGACTGCCGGCGAACTTATCGCGGCAGGAGCGGTCCGATGAGTGGAGTGCTTGCGGTACTCAACAGCGCGCCGCTGTGGTTGGTGGTTTTGATCAAATCGATCGTTCTTTTTTTTATCGTCATCACCACGTTTGCATACGTGATGTTGATGGAACGCAAGGTAATGGGATGGATGCAGTTGCGTCCCGGACCAAACCGCGTTGGACCGTGGGGTTTGTTGCAGCCCGCGGCCGACGCTCTGAAAATGATGTTCAAGGAAGATCTGACTCCGAATACCGCCGATCCCTTGATTTACAGGCTCGCACCGTTTATTTCTCTGGTTACCGCCTTTGGTGCGTTCGCGATTATACCGTTCAGTGAGCCGAAGCCCGGTGATCTTTGGAGCATCGGCGACGTCAATGCTGGAATTCTATTCATCTTCGCCTTGACGTCGATGGGAGTCTACGGTATTTCGCTCGGAGGATGGGCGTCGGGGTCCAAATTTCCGCTACTGGGCAGCGTGCGATCGACGGCACAAATGATTTCGTACGAACTTGCCATGTCGCTTTCGGTCATCGGCGTATTGATCTTGGCGGGTACGACCTCTCTGGCGGGAATCGTGCACGCGCAAAGTCGCCTTTGGTTCATTATTCCACAACTGGTTGGCTTTACGATCTACATCATTACGGCCATTGCCGAAACCAACCGTGCGCCGTTCGACCTCGTAGAAGCAGATGCGGAACTGGTTGCAGGCTTTCACACGGAATATTCGGGACTGCGATTCGGGCTGTTTTTTATCGCGGAGTATGTCAATATGCTGACTGTTTCGTGCATCGCAACGCTGCTGTTTCTGGGAGGATGGAACGCCCCGCTCGGCTTGACGTTCATCCCTGGGCTGATATGGTTTTTGTTGAAAGTCGGGTTTTTCTTATTCTTCTACATTTGGTTGCGTTCGACGTTGCCCCGATTGCGCTACGATCGTTTGATGGCGTTCGGCTGGAAAGTACTGTTGCCGGCGGCGACGCTTAACCTCGTTGCCACAGCAGTTGTCATTGCATACGCAGGATAGACGGACCAACGATGTTTGCGCGTAAGTCGCTTTACAACGTCGGAGCCCTTTTTCGCGGGCTAGCAACGACCTTTGCGTTCATGTTCCAAAAAAAACCGACGGTTCAATATCCAAGCGTTCGAAAGCAACATGCGCCGCGGTTTCACGGTCTACACGAATTACGCCGTTACGAAGACGCAAAAGAACGCTGCATCGGCTGTGAGCTATGCGCCATCGCGTGTCCGGCAAATGCTATCACCGTCGTTGGAGCGGAGAACTCACCCAGTGAACGGTTTTCTCCAGGCGAGCGCTACGCGGCTCGTTACGAAATCGACGAATTACGGTGCATCTTTTGCGGAATGTGCGAGGAGGCATGTCCCACGGATGCAATCGTTCTTACTCCACGTTTCGAAATGTCGGATTATCGGCGCGGCTCCTTCGTGTACTCCAAAGACCGGCTGTTGGTGCCACCTGAAGCGGGCGTCGGGACACCACCGGACGAGCGTCCAAACGGCATCCCCTCTGATTTAGGACAGGTCGCAGACAGCAAATCGACCGTCGACATCCAAATGGGCTACGATGCCACCTGGCGGGGGCAATTGCTCAAGAGCGATCGCAAAGGACTCGCCGGTTGATTCTTTTTTGGGTGCTCGGCATCGCATTGCTGGCAAGCGCGGTCTTCGTGGTAACTGCAAAGCAGCCGGTCCATAGCGTTGTAGGCCTGCTCGCGCACTTCGCGGTACTCGCTATTTTTTACCTTACGCTCTCCGCTGAGTTTTTGGCCGTGATTCAAATCGTCGTCTACAGCGGCGCCATCGTCATTTTATTTGTGTTCGTCATTGCACTGCTCTCTAGTGGCGTACAGCCCTTCAGCGTTGGTCCGGACCGGATGCCGAAGGCCGCCCTTCCGGGCGCAATCATCGCCGTTTTGACTCTGGGCGTTGTGATGTACGGCGTTTCCCGGACCGCGACGGTGAGCGGGGTTGCAACAACGGCACACGGATCGACCCTGGGCGCTGTGGGGAACGCTAACGTGTTCGGCAGTGTCGCCGATTTCGGTCGCTCCCTCTTTACAACGCATCTTTTGCCCTTCGAGATGACCGCCTTCGTCCTCATGGTAGCGGTGATTGGGGTCGTGGCACTGACGGGAGATGCCGGGCCGTTAAAGCAAACGCGTCGCCAGGAGGCGCTGCTCAAGAAGGACATGCGGGAAGCAATTCTGCGCGGCGGCGAACCGTGAGCGACGCTACGCTGCCGGTTGCGATCGCAAACTACATCGGCCTCTCAGCCGTCATCTTTTTCATTGGCGTTGCGGGGGTGATGTTGCGCCGCAATCCGCTAATCATGCTCATGAGCATCGAACTGATGTGGAATGCGGCGAACCTGTTATTCTTGGCATTTGCCAAACAATGGCTCAATAACGCCGGGCATATCTTTGCGTTCCTCGTGATTACCGTCGCAGCGG
>JALZBG010000149.1 GCA_030947645.1 Vulcanimicrobiota bacterium
TATGCCGGCTCTTTTCATTTTTCGCAAAGCCTCGGCCACATTCCCGACTCTGGCGATGGGTAGATGCTCGGCCGCGCCTGCTGCCGCTTTACGGACCGTTCCGTTCACGCCGGCAGCACGACGCTCTGGAAGCACCACAGCATCTGCGCCCGCGCACTCGGCGGTTCGAATGATGGCGCCGGCATTGTGTGGATCGGTAATGTGATCCAAGACGACGAAGAGCGCGGGACGCTGCACCTTGCGGTTCCCCATCGCTTCTTCTAAAGTCACGTAGGCGAAAGGGGCAGCATAAGCCACAACGCTCTGATGCGCCTTGTACGGGAACTTGGCAAAGAAGCCGTGGTGCTCGAATCTAACCGGAATTTGCAGTTCAGCGGCCCGTGCGATAAGTGAACGAAGTGACGGATCTCGCCGTCGCTCGTCCGCTAGATGGATTTTCTTGAGCGCTTCACCGGCGGCCAGGGCTTCGCCCACGGCATGAATGCCGTAAACGATATCATCTAAATCAGCTGTTGCCCGCTGCCGAAAGGGGGGTCTGTTCAGTCGCCAATGCTCCAGGTGGTGCTTTGTGAGGAATCCTTCAGCGTAACACCGCAGTTTGCCAGGACATCGCGCAAACGGTCGGATTTGCGGAAATCGCGCTCCCGACGCGCTTGCGCCCGCAGTTCTACGACCAAACCAACCGCCTCTTCTGGTGAGATGCCGTCCAGCACGAGTTCACCGTCGAGTGCTTGGGCCAGTTGCTGCAAGACATCCGGCGGCAAGGTTCGCGATTCTGGAAGTTGCGCGCTCCAAGACGCGTCCGGTATCAGCCCCAACAGATTAAGCGCCCGGTCGTAGGGAGCAAAAAAACCGGCCCCCGCGCCGCGTCCAATGGATTTTTCTGCCGCGGTCAGGTAAGAATGCAACTCGCCGAGGGCCCCCGCAGTATTCATGTCGTTGTCAAGTGCTGCCTCAATCTTCTGCAGGAGTCCTTGGGCGGGAGTTGTTGGCGCGCCATTAGGTTCCGCCTGACGCAGCGTACGCCAGCCGCTCTTTAACTTCTCCAAACTCATTGATGCCGCCGTAATAGATTCCTCCGTAAAGTTCATCACCTTACTGTATCCGGTTTGCAAAAATAACAGACGGATGGCTTGCGGGTCGTGACGGGTGAGCAGCGCAGAAAGGGGCTCGAAATTACCCAGCGACTTTGACATCTTTTTCTTGTCAAACAGCAACATTCCAGCGTGGATCCAAAAGTCTGCCATCGGCGGTTCCCTCATCAGCGGCTCGCTCTGCGCGATTTCGTTCTCGTGATGCGGAAAGATGAGGTCAGCTCCACCGCCGTGGATATCGAAGCGCTCGCCCAAAATTTCCCGCGACATCGCAGAGCACTCGATGTGCCAGCCGGGGCGGCCAGCTCCGTAGCCGGGGAATTCCCAAGATGGCTCACCAGGCTTGGCAAATTTCCATAACGCGAAGTCAAGAGGATCCGCTTTGTGTTCGTCCACTTCAATCCGAGCGCCAGCCATGAGCTCGTCAAGATTCCGACCGGAAAATTGGCCATATCGCTTGAATTGCGAAACGTCGTAGTATATGCCGTCGACGGTAGGGTACGCATACGTGCGCTCGATTAACTCCCGAATCATGGCCTGGATGGAAGGAATATGCATTGTAGCGTACGGTTCGCGATCCGGTTCTCGAACACTCAACTTCTTCATCGCATCTTTGAACGTGGCGTAGTAACCGCGCACGATGTCGTACCACTGTTCTCCCGTTTCACGAGCGCGCGCGATACTGCGATCGTCTATGTCCGTGACGTTTTGCACGTATCGAACGCGCCAGCCCTGGTGTTCCAAATATCGTCGTAACACGTCGAAAAATAGGTAGGTCCGTGCGTGCCCAAGGTGTGCTTCCGCTGAAGGCGTTAGGCCGCAAACATAAATATCAACGTCAGGTTCATTGCGCGAGCGAAAATTTTCCAGCGAGCGCGTGCGGGTGTTAAACAGCCGTAGAGACATCACTCTCACCACTGGCCAGACGACGTTCGAGCTGTTCGACGCGCTGCGTTAGACGAGCGATGAGCTGCGCGTTAGGATCCGGCATCTCCACATGCGGGCGGCTCGAAATGCCCTGCACCGGTTTTCCATCCTGCAGAACAACGCGACCCGGAACACCCACCACGGTTGCATTCGGTGGGACGTCTTTGACGACTACCGAACCTGCGCCGACGCGCGAGTTATGGCCAACGGTTATATCTCCGAGCACGGCTGAATTAACGCCGACGACAACATTGTGCTCGAGTGTCGGATGGCGCTTTCCATGCAAGAGACTCGTTCCTCCCAACGTGACGCCCTGATAAAGAGTAACATCAACGCCGATTTCCGTGGTCTCTCCTATAACCACTCCCATCCCATGATCGATGAACAGCCCTTTACCGACCCGCGCACCCGGATGAATCTCAATTCCGGTCACAAAGCGATTGATATGTGAAAGGAAACGGGGCAAAAGCGGCACGCCGGTACGATGCACGGCGTGGATAATGCGATGAGCGGTAATAGCGTGGAAGCCGGGATACGATAAGATGACGTCCATCCAGCCTGCAGCCGCCGGATCGCGCTCGAGCGGGGCTCGCAAATCCGCCAGAAAAGTTGCTAAGATTGTTCGCATACCGTGTAGAGCCTTAAAACGCACCTTAGCTTGCGGAGGTTTCTCGCCCAGGCGGTTTCGTACCGTGGATTGGGCGAAAAGGCTGCCCATCCGGACCGTATTTGATCGGTTCCAAGCCGCGCCCATGCAACAAGTGCGATGAAACCGCTCCGATGCGCATCATGATGCGGTCATGCCCCAAGAGGGGAAATAACAACGTCAGCGGTGCGCCTTTTTTTTCTCCGGTGAGCGCCATGCGCACCGTCGCAAACGCGTCGCTGCTCTGCAGACCGAACTCTTTGGCGATTTCCACAAGGTCCTGATTTAGAGGTAAGTCGCGAAGTTCGGCCTGCGCGTCAACATACTGGCTGACGGCGTCGAGATAAAAAACTACTTCTCGTGAGCGCAAACGTTCGAGCTCCAAAGCCGGGACCACAACAGCCTCTGCGCGCAGCGCTCGTACGATCGGAATGACGTCGGAAAGTCCACGCAGTTCTTCACGATACGCGGCCAGGAATGTATCGATCCAGCGCCAAGCTGCCGCCGGGACCGGCATCTCCAAAAGCCCTGCACGCTGCATTTCCCGCGCTAGCACCTTACGCAATTCGCCGAGTGAAAGCTTGCGCAATGCGCACTGATTGGACGCCCGTAGGCGTGTCTGGGTGCACGCGGACGGAGCTTCGCGTATTCGTTCAAGGGAAAACCCAGCTATAAGTTCTTCCTTTGTGAGGTCCTCGCGATCGTCCCCGTTTGCCCATCCGACGAAGGCCATCTGGTTGCTAAGCGCGTGCGGGTCGATACCTTGTGCACGAAGTTGGTGCAAGCCGATGGTTCGCTCACGGTAGTCCGAACGATCCGGCCAAACCATCGGCAAGTGCGCGAAGCGTGGAGCGTGCAGTCCCAGAGCCTCTAGAATCAAAAGCTCAAGGGGCGCCTTGGAGAGATACTCTTCGCCGCGCATGACGATTGAGATATCCATCAGCGCGTCATCCAAAATCGAAGCAAAAGAAGACGCCGCCACGCCGGAGGGCTTGACGAGGATGAAATCTCCACACTCGTCGTTGGGCAGCGAGATGTCCCCTTTGATCAGATCGTGCACAACCGTTTCGCCAGGAGTGACCGCAAAACGCACAGCGCAAGTACCACCTTGCGCTTCTAAACCGGTACTCCCGGCGGGGTTGCGGCCACGGCATTCCCCGGAGCACTCTTGCGTTGTGCAATAGCAGCGGTAGGCCCGCTTCATTTCCAATAAACGACTCGCGACTCGGGCGTAGATCTCTGCACGCTCGCTCTGGCGGTAGGGTGCGTACTTTCCACCGACGTCCGGTCCTTCGTCCCAGCTTAGTCCTAGCCAGCGCAGATCGCTCATAATTGCCGACTCGTGATCGGCACTCTGCTCTGCCTTATCGTCGATCCGTAAAATAAAGACCCCGTTCGTGCGCTTGGCAAAAAGAAAATTAACAAGCGCAATGCGCGCTGCGGCCGTATCTGTAGCGCGGCTCACTCGGGGCGCGTAACGCATGCGTAAGGGATGGCTATAATCGAAATGATCACTCACGAAGTTACACACGCAAGAGCTTGTGCAGCGATTCCGGTGCCATCGCCGGTATATCCCATTCCTTCGCTGGATTTTACCTTCACGCTAACGTATTGCGGTTCGAGGTCGAGCACCTCCGCGATTCTTTCGCGCATGCGCTCGACGTAGGGGGCCAACTTCGGATGCTCGACAATCACGGTAGCATCCACGTTACCCAGCGAGAAACCGTGCGATTTAACAAGAGCGGCGCAGGCTTGTAATAGCTGCATAGAGTCCGCGCCTCGATAGCGGGAGTCGGTATCCGGGAAGTGCATTCCTAAGTCTCCGAGGGCACATGCTCCCAGCAATGCGTCGCTGATAGCATGCGCCAGTACATCGGCATCGGAATGCCCGACGGCACCGAACTCGCAGTCAACCGCAATCCCGCCAAGCATCAACCGTCTCCCGCGCGCTAAGCGATGCGCGTCAAACCCGAGACCGACGCGAACTACAGGCGCGATCCCGCGTAACTTTCATGCGAGCTGCGATCGGCCAAGTGAGAAAAATGCGTGGTATACAATGCTTTTCCGGCGCTAATGACCTCGAAGCGCTCGCCAAGCCCGGGCAATTTTTCTGATGGAATATATGCGCGAATTGCGACGTTCGACGGCAAATCACGATCGATTGCGTCGACGCTGCCACCGCGCTCCTCAATCTCGCGACAAACGGCATCAACCAAGTCCTCGGGAACAAATACTTCGACGAGCAGAATCTCCTGTTCGGACGAGCGAACCGGCACGCGTCCTTGCAAGAGGCGCTCAGCGCGAAGAAGATCGTCCGGGACCGTTACCTTAAAGTTTTCATGAGACCCCGGCACCACTAACACGTCGAAGCCCGTACGCTCCAGCAG
>JALZBG010000009.1 GCA_030947645.1 Vulcanimicrobiota bacterium
GCTGTGGTGTGGTCACTTCCACCGCCATGATGGGCTCTTTGAGAATGGGGCCGGCGGAACGGTTCGCCTCCTTAAACGCCATTGAACCGGCAATCTTAAAGGCCATTTCCGAGGAGTCAACATCATGATATGAACCGTCAAAGAGCGTGGCCTTGAAGTCCAGTACGGGGTAGCCGGCCAGCACCCCGCTTTGGGAGGCCTCTCGAATACCTTCGCCCACGGGCTTAACGAATTCTTTGGGCACCGATCCGCCAACAACTTTAGACTCAAAGATGTACCCGCTGCCCGGTGTCCCCGGCTCGACTTTAATCCATACGTCTCCGTACTGCCCTTTGCCGCCCGACTGCCGAACAAACTTCCCTTGTTTTTCAACGGTGCGGGTGATGGCTTCTTTGTACGCTACCTGCGGCTTCCCGACATTGGCTTCAACGCGAAATTCACGGCGCAGCCGGTCGAGGATAATCTCAAGGTGCAGCTCGCCCATGCCGGCGATAATCGTTTGCTGCGTTTCTTCGTCCGTGCGCATGCGAAAAGTCGGATCTTCTTGGCCAAGGCGATTCAGCGCGATACCCAACTTGTCCTGATCGCCTTTGGTCTTAGGCTCGATGGCCTGGTAAATAACGGGCTCCGGAAACGTGATGTTTTCTAAAATGATCACGTTCTTTTCATCGCAAAGCGTATCGCCGGTGCGCGTGTCGGTTAATCCGACCGCTGCGGCGATATCTCCGGCGCCGATTTGATCGATGTCTTCGCGATGGTTCGCGTGCATACGCAAAATGCGACCGATGCGTTCCTTTTTGCCGGAACGCGCGTTGTACACGTACGAACCTTTGTCGAGCGTTCCAGAATACACCCGGAAATACGTCAAGTTGCCGTACGGATCGCTGGCAATTTTGAACGCTAACGCCGCAAACGGTTGATTGTCGTCGGCTTTGCGCACGATCTCTTCGCCGCGCTTGCCGATTCCGACGATCGGCTTAGCATCGATTGGTGAGGGCAAGAAATCGACGATGGCATCCAGCAATGGTTGCACGCCTTTGTTCTTAAATGCTGATCCGCACAGCATCGGCAGTACCGCGCCGTTGATCGTTGCGTGGCGCAGCGCGCTCTTGAGCTCTTCTTCGCTGATCTCTTCGCCTGAGAGAAACTTCTCGGTAAGGTAATCCTCCGTCTCGGCGACCGCTTCGATGAGATCGTGCCGCCATTTTTGTGCCGTCGCTCGCAAATCGTCGGGTATCTCCTGGAGGTCCATTGCCGAGCCGAGGTCATCGGTGTAGACGACCGCCTTCATCTTGAAGAGGTCGACGACGCCTTTGAACTGATCTTCGGACCCCACAGGGATCTGTATCGGCGTCGCCTTCGCACCCAAACGTTCTCGAATTTTGTAGACTGCGTTGAAAAAGTCCGCGCCCATCCGGTCCATTTTATTGACAAAAATTATTCGGGGAACTTTATACTTGTTCGCCTGGCGCCAGACGGTCTCCGATTGCGGTTGTACTGCTGCCACGGAATCAAACAGGGCCACCAGCCCGTCGAGCACGCGTAACGAGCGCTCGACCTCCACTGTGAAGTCCACGTGCCCGGGCGTATCTATAATGTTGATGCGGGTATCGCGCCACGTGCATGCCGTAGCCGCTGAAGTAATGGTGATGCCGCGCTCCTGCTCCTGTACCATCCAGTCCATGGTCGCGGCGCCCTCGTGCACCTCTCCCAGCTTATGCGTACGGCCGGTGTAAAACAGAATTCTCTCGGTTGCCGTCGTCTTGCCCGCGTCGATGTGCGCGGCAATGCCGATATTGCGGGTTTTTTCTAGTGCGTAGTCCCTGGCCATGTTTGCTGAACTGCGTTACCAGCGGTAGTGCGCGAAGGCTTTATTGGCCTCCGCCATCTTGTGTGTATCCTCGCGCTTCTTGATGGCCGCTCCCTGATTGTTGGCGGCATCCATCAATTCCCCGGCGAGTTTCTCTTCCATGGAGCGGCCGGGGCGTTTGCGGGCAAACGTAATGAGCCAGCGCATGGCCATCGCCTGACGGCGATCCGGCCGCACTTCCATCGGGACTTGGTAGGTCGCCCCGCCGACCCGGCGCGGGCGAACCTCGACCAGCGGCATCGCGTTCCCGAGTGCTTGGGAAAAAACGTCCATTGGATCGCGCCCCATCTTGTCTTGAACGATAGTGAGCGCATCGTAGGTGATCTGCTCGGCCGTCGATTTCTTTCCGGCGAGCATGACCTTGTTAATGAAGCGGGCGAGCACTTTCGAGTTGAATCTCGGGTCCGGCAAGATTTGTCGTTTAGGGACGGGGCCCTTACGTGGCATGACTACTTCTTGCCGGCGCGCTTGGCGCCGTATTTCGACCGGCCTTGCTTGCGGTTGGCGGTACCTGATGTGTCGAGGGTCCCGCGAATGATGTGATACCGGACGCCCGGCAAATCTTTGACCCGTCCTCCGCGGATCAGCACAACGGAGTGTTCTTGCAAATTGTGCCCGATACCGGGGATGTACGCCGTGACTTCTTCACCATTGGTCAAGCGAACGCGCGCCACTTTACGTAGCGCCGAATTGGGTTTCTTGGGTGTGATAGTCTTTACTTGCGTACAGACGCCGCGACGCTGCGGGTTTCCACTGACCTCGAAATTGCGTAAAGGCAGGTCGGGATGACCTGGTTTGGGACCGGTTTGAACCACCCGGAAAGCGGGGGTTTTAACCTTCTTGTGCAGTTTCTCGCGGCCCTTACGAACCAGTTGGCTAATCGTCGGCACTCAATCTCCCATTCCACACACAAATTCGGCCTCACCACGGGGGTGGGCCGTAACTAGCGAATTATAGCAAGAGCCCCCAAGAGGAGTCAAATCAAGAGAACCCACCATGTTGAGCCGTGGCACGACAGTTAGCGCGAGAGCGGGGTGCGCGCCATGGCGATACTGATGGCCAGGATCCAGAGCATCGGGACAAAGAAGCCGATGATAACAAAAAAGCCCCCGGGCGCCAGCGGTCCTGCTCGAAATAAAGGCGCCAGCGTTGCGATGACGTCAACGGCCACGGCGACGAAGCCGAGGCTAATAATCCACCGTGGCAGCGCGCCGTGGCGGCGGGCGTTGAGCGACGCGGCGGCTACAAAGATGGCAAGCGGCGCGAAAAAGTACGCGGCCAAGACGTTGAGTACGTCAAAAGCGCCGCGCAAGAAGCTACTGCCGCCGGCCGGCGCGCTATGGTAGACCAGTGCTGCCTGAATCGCAGAGAAAGTATAGTACATCGTGGCTGCCGCGATGGCGCCCGCATTTTCCCACAACAAAAGCGCTTCGTCAGAATCCTTAACCTCGCGCAAATAGGCGTTGAGTCCGGCAGCAAACCATAAGAAGAACGCGCCGGCGGGCAGTGCGACCCAGGTTGAAAGTATCCATGTGGAACGATGCGCGTCCAGGTAGGCTGCAATCTCGCCGACCCGCGCAGTGGAGTCGGGCGGCACGCCTGGTAGAGCGGCCCCGGCTATAGCGAGAACCACGAATGCGATGCCGCCGTAACCTGCTGAGCGTTGAATATGCTGCTTTTGCATCTGCATCGGGATTATGCGCCGAAATGCGGAAACTCTTTTCTCCTGTTCGCGATGGGGTCATCCAACAGGGCTGGAATAGGCCCACTCGAATCGCGGCGTATGAAACGTCGCAAACGGCTCTGGTACTGGCTGCTCATCGTTCCGTTCATCGCAACACTATGGCCGCCGTTTTACGCGCACAAAGAACCCGCGGTCGGGGGCTTACCGTTTTTTTACTGGTATCAGATGCTTTGGGTGGTCCTGACCGCACTGCTTCTGGGTTTTGTGCTGCTGCTCACCAACGAACCCGAAGATGTCTAGCGGTTCACTCATATTCATCGTTCTAATTGTGGCAGTTACCGTGATGGGGTTCTTGGCTGCCCGTTGGAAGTCGGGCAACCTTAACACCCTCGATGAATGGGCGCTTGGCGGCAGGCGGTTCGGTACGATCGTGAGTTGGTTTCTTTTGGGCGGCGATCTATATACGGCATATACGTTTATAGCGGTCCCAGCGCTCGTCTTTGGCGCCGGGGCGCTCGGGTTTTTCGCGGTACCGTACGCGACGATTGCCTACCCTTTTGTCTTTCTGGTAATGCCGCGGTTTTGGACCATTGCAAAGCGTCGTGGCTATATCACAACGGCAGACTTTGTCCGCGATCGCTACGGAAGCCGCGGCCTGGAGCTAGCAGTGGCGCTGACGGGCGTGCTTGCAGCCATGCCGTACATCGCGCTGCAGCTTCTCGGCATGCAAGTGGTCTTCGCGCAAATCGGCGGCGCGCATGCGCAGTTCGCCGAGACCCTAGAGCTCGTGCTTGCCTTTGGGATTTTGGCGGCATACACTTACACGAGCGGTCTGCGTGCGCCCGCTCTCATCGCATTCGTCAAGGACACGCTCATTTACGTGACCGTCATTGCCGCAGTCGTCGTGATTCCCGCGAAACTCGGCGGTTTCGCGCACATCTTTCAGGTTGCCGGCCAAGCATTGGCCCTTAAGAAACCGCCCGGCGCGCTGATCATTCCGCCATCAATGTACTTCGCCTATGCGACGCTTGCGCTCGGATCATGCTTGTCGCTGTTCATCTATCCGCATTCAATTACCAGCATTTTAAGCGCGAAGAGCCGTTTGGTGATTCAACGCAACACCGCGCTCTTGCCGCTGTATACCATCTTGCTCGGACTGCTCGCGCTACTGGGCTATTGTGCTCTCGCGGCCGGCCTAACGCCCAAAAACGCCAATTACGCGATTCCACAGCTCTTTGCGAAATTTTTTCCCGACTGGTTTGCCGGTGTGGCCTTTGCTGCTATCGTAATCGGTGCACTCGTGCCGGCCGCTATTATGGCCATCGGCGCCGCCAATTTGTTCGCGAGCAACGTTTTTGCCGAGTACTTCTCACGCGCTGCGCGTCCTGCGCATGAGACAGGTGTGGCCAGAGTGCTTTGTCTGGCCGTTTTAGGCGGCGCCCTCCTCTTGGTTTTGTTTGTCCCGGTGCCGTACGCGATCAATTTTCAGTTGCTCGGGGGTGGCTGGATGTTGCAGATTTTTCCAGCCCTGGTTATTGGACTTTATACGAACTGGTTCCATCCGAGCGCGCTCTTGGTCGGCTGGGCCGTGGGAATGCTGGCGAGCAGCGCAATGGCGGTTGCTGTTGGCTTCAAGCCCATTTTTCCGCTCCCGCTCGGCGCGACGTCTCTCCCCGGGTATCTTGCGCTCTATGCACTGCTATTGAACCTGGTCGTCACCGCCGCGCTGACGTACGTCTTCAATGCGGTAGGGATGGCGCGGCCCACGGATGTAACTGCAACGGCGGATTACGTGTGAACCACCAGATTCTTCAACCGGGCGGCTGGCCAGCACCCCGTGGATATTCCAACGGGATCCTTGCACAAGGGCGCCAGGTCTTTGTTGCCGGCCAGATCGGCTGGAACGCGCGCGCGGAACTCGTTTCCGACGACTTTGCACAGCAAACGCGGCAGGCACTAGAGAATGTAATTGCGGTCTTGCGGGAGGCTGGAGCGGCGCCCGAACACATTGTGCGGATGACGTGGTACATCACAGACAGACGGGAGTATTCGCGCTGCAAAGCTGCGGTGGGCGCGGCGTACCGTGAAATCATGGGAGGACACTACCCCGCAATGACGCTGATTGAGGTTTCAGGTTTGCTCGAAGATGGGGCAAAGGTCGAAATTGAAGCGACCGCCATCGTTCCGGAGGTTCCGTAGACCAAATTCCCGCTTGAATCCATGGGGCGCTATGCTAATATAGGAACGAGCTCCTTCCGGTGAACTTTGACGAAAGGATCTGACCATGAGCGAGCAAGAGAACCTCAAGGTCGTTCAAGAGGCCTACGACGCTTTCAAACGCGGCGACATTCCAACTGTGCTGAGTAAAATGACGGACGACGTGCAATGGGCAATTCCGGGCCCGCCGGGCATTGCGGTGGCCGGACAGCGACACGGCGCACATCAGGTCGCAGAATTCTTCAAAACGCTGGGTGAAGAACAGGAGCCGCAAGAATTCGCTCCACGAGAATTCATCCCAAAGAACGATAAGGTGATCGTGCTAGGACATTTCCGGTGGCTCGTAAAACGCACCGGTCGAATATTGGAAAGCGATTGGGTCCACGTCTTTACGTTGCGAGACGGCAAAGTCGCGAGCTTCCAGGAATACTCGGATTCAGCGCGCCTCGTTGAAGCGTACGGGTCAGCGGCGGCGGCATCCCGTTAGTCTGGCCGCCTTTATAGTTCGCGGTTTCGAAGTATGAAGCGTTGAAGTTTTCCTGTTTCGGTCCGGGGGAGTGTTTCCACAAATGCAATCTCTCGGGGACACTTATACGTCGCGATGCGCGACTTAACGAAATCCTGAAGCAACGCACTCTTGCCTTCATCGTATGCAACTCCATCGTTCAAAACAACAAACGCTTTGACCATATTCGTGCCTCGTTCGGGATCTGGCGCCGACACGACCGCGCATTCCTTCACGTCAGAGTGCGTTAGCAGCGCTTCTTCTACTTCCGGACCGGATATATTGTAGCCAGCCGCAACGATCATGTCATCGGTACGGGCGCAGTACCAAAAGTAGCCGTCCTCATCCATGTGGTACGCATCGCCTGGGAAATTCCAGCCGCCTTGCACGTAACTGCTTTGGCGCTCATCGTCCAGGTACCGGCAACCTGTCGGACCACGCACCGCCAGACGACCAACCCTCCCTGGCGGAAGTTCATGGCCGGCCTCATCTACGATGCGTGCGTGGTACCCGGGCACCACCTGTCCCGTGGAGCCGGGGCGAATTTTATCTTCGGGCGAGGCGATGTAGATGTGCAGCATTTCGGTGCCGCCGATACCATCGATGATTTTTATACCGGTTCGCTCGTACCACTCTTGCCAAATCGGTAAGGCCAGCGTTTCACCGGCGGAAACGCATTTGCGCAGCGAGGAGATGTCGAATCGCTCCAGCATGCGCGACATGGCACGATAGGCAATCGGCGCGGTAAAGCACACCGTCGCCTTGAGATCTTGTATCCCTTGCAACAGAAACTCGGGGGCCGCCTTTTCGAGCAACAACGACGCCGCTCCGATGCGCAAGGGAAAGAGCAAAATCCCACCCAAGCCGAAGGTAAAACCCAACGGGGGACTTCCGCAAAAAACGTCGTCGGCGGACGCCTTGAGCACGAAGCGGGGAAAACAATCGCAAACCGCCGCCACATCACGGTGAAAATGCATGGTGGCTTTTGCTTTACCGGTGGTTCCTGAGGTAAAGGCAATCATGGCGACATCCTCAAGCGCCGTCGGCACGGCTTGGAATTCTTGCGGTTTGTCACGCATTAACGCTTCGACGGCGTCCGGCGCATCGGAGTTGAAGTAGCGCACGCATGCCAGAGGATGTTCCGCCGCAGAGCGTTCTAGATCATCGCGCAAGCGCACGTCGCACAATGCAAAAGCGACCTGTGCCTTTTCAATCATGTAGGCAAGTTCGCCCGAACGGTAGAGCGGCATCGTGGTAACGGCGATTGCCCCCGCCCGAATAACCGCGAACCAACACGCCGCAAGCATTGGATTATTGGCGGAGCGCAACAGGACCCGGTTCCCGGGGACCACATGCATGTCGTCTCGTAAGACGTGGGCGATCTGGGCGACCTTGGCCGCAAACTGATCGTACGTCCACGCTACCTGTGGGGCCATGACGCAACGGCGGCCCCCGTGTCCGGCTGCGATTTGCCGGTCAACCAGCTCGACGGCACAGTTGAGTTTCTCGGAATATTGCAACTCTGGCAGTTCAAACGTTAGCTGCGGCCACATATCGCGTGGCGGAAGGTGATCTGCCGCAAAGGTGTCGACGTGCGCAGTGTATCTCATGCCGGCTCATCCTGAAAAACTTGGCGTGCGATGATGAGCTTCTGAACTTCCGTTGCGCCCTCATAGATTCTTAACGCCCGAATCTCGCGGTACAGTTTTTCGACCACCGAACCGCGCACGACGCCCTCTCCGCCGAACAGTTGCAGGGACGAATCGATGACGCCTTGCGCTGCCTCGGTAGCAAACATTTTCGCCATAGACGCTTCGCGCGTCACGCGCGAGGCTCCGGTGTCTTTTCTCCAAGCGGCTCGGTACACCAGGAGCGCGGCCGCATCGATCGTAGTCGCCATGTCGGCGATCGTGGCTTGCGTCATCTGAAACTCTCCTAGCGCTTGTCCGAACAAACGGCGCGTCTGCGCGCGTCGCACAGCTTCATCCAGCGCACGTCGCGCGAAACCAAGTGCCGCCGCGCCCACCGTCGCGCGAAACGTGTCGAGAGTAGCCATAGCGATTTTGAAGCCTTCGCCTTCGGAACCGAGCAACTGACCGCGGGCAACCTTACAATCATGGAGTTCCAGAGTCCCTAGCGGATGCGGGGCCATCGTTTCGATCGTTTGAGTCACGCGTAAGCCGGGTGCCGCTGCATCGATCACAAATGCGCTTAGCCCTTTGGCTCCGATGTCTGCGGTACGCGCGAAAACAATGTAATAGTCAGCGATTCCCGCGTTGGAAATCCACGTCTTTTCACCATTGAGAACGTACTTTTCACCCTGTAGCAGGGCTTGCGTTTCGATGGCCGCCACATCAGAGCCGGCGTCGCGTTCCGATAGGGCAAATGCCGCTATTGCGTCTCCGCTGCAAACCTTCGGCAAGTACCGCGAATTCAGCTCTTGCGAACCTGCCATAGTAATGGGATAGCTGGCCAAGCCCTGCATGGCGAACGCAAACTCGGCTAGTGCATCAAAACGCGCGAGCGTTTCCCGGATCAGACAAAGTGAGCGCACGTCCAAGCCATCATGTATTCCGCCGTACAGCGCTGGAACGCAATAGCGTAACCACTTGTCCTCTCCCAGCTTTTTCACTAGAGCATGCGTGCGCGAGTCGATACCTACACCATCGTTGTCCTGCGAAAGGTTCTCATGCGCCCAACTTTGAACCGTGCCCGCCAATTGCCGATGATGCTCTTCAAAAAAAGGCCATTCCAAGAACGAGCGGTCCGCCATCAATTGCCTTCAAACACGGGCTTGTGTCCTGCGATGAACGCTTCGTACGCGCGCTTGAAATCGGCGGTTTGCATGCAAGACGCCTGAGCTTCGGACTCGGCGTCGATTGCCGCATCGAACGCCATGTGCCATTGGGCATACAGCATTTTTTTCGTGAGCGCGTGGGCAACGGTTGGGCCATGCGCGAGTTGCCCCGCTATTTCGCGCGCCGCCGCGAGAACACGCTCGGGCGTTTCCAAACCATTATAGAAACCCCACTGCAGCGCCTCATTCCCCGTAATGGACCGGCCCGTAAAAAGCAACTCGCCCGCACGTCCCTGCCCGATGATGCGGGGCAGCATCGCGCACGCACCCATGTCGCAGCCGGCAAGACCAACGCGTGAAAACAGGAACGCGACCGTACTGCGCGGGGTGCCGTATCGAAGATCGCAAGCCATTGCCAAAATGGCGCCGGCTCCCGCGCATACGCCGTCGATCGCCGCGAGCAGCGGTTGAGGACAGGCGCGCATGGCTTTCACCAAATCTCCAGTCATGCGGGTAAACGCCAGCAATTGCTGCAGATCCATGCCTGTGAGGGGACCGATAATTTCCCGCACGTCACCGCCGGAGCAAAAGTTTCCCCCAGCCCCCGTAAGGACCACGGCTCTCACCTCACGGTCTGCACTTAGTTTTTGAAAGCAATCGCGTAATTGCCCGTACGACTCAAACGTCAAAGGATTCTTGCGCTCCGGACGATCGAGCGTAATGGTGGCGACCCGATCTGCGAGCGACCAACGCCAACCCTTCAGCGAACCTCACCCCCGGGAAGCACCACGCATGCCCCAGACGATGTGTCCTCGCAGAGCGCCACGACGGTTTCCGCAACTTCTTGCGGTTGCACGAGCCGGCCTTGTGCGTTACTCTGTGCTAGCTGTTCACGCGCCTGTTGCTTGGAAAGCCCGGTCTTTTTCGTGATACTGGCTACCGCCTGCGCCATCATATCGGTGTCGGTATAGCCGGGGCATACCGCGTTGACCGTCACATTGTGGTGGCGGTATTCTTCCGCCAGGGAGCGCGTCAATCCGACCACGGCGTGTTTGGATGCGCTGTAGGCGCTAATGTACGGCGCCCCGTAGAGTCCCGCCGTACTGGCGATGTTAATGATGCGTCCGAAACCAGCGGCCAGCATGTCGTTGACGGCTGCCTTCGTGCAGAGATACGTGCCGGTAAGATTTACCGCGAGGATGTGATCCCACATCGCAAGTTCGGTACGCGCGAAAGGTGCCGACTTCGCGATCCCCGCATTGTTGACGAGAATTTCAACGCCTCCCTGAAGCTTGCGCGCCGACGCGAATGCGTTGCTCACGGCAATACCGTCGGTGACGTCGCACTTCAAGGTGATGAAATCACGCAACCCCGTCGCGCGGACGTCGTCCTCGGAAATTTCGCGCGAGAGCAGCGTCAACCGTACCCCGCGGCGGCTGAGGGCCTGCGCCGTCGCCAGTCCAATACCGCGTCCTCCTCCGGTAATGAGTGCGTGTTTGCCCTGTAGCGAGACTGCGCTCAAATTGCGAGCGTCATTTCGGCGGCGCGCGCCAGGTTGCGTTCCAATTGCGATTTACCGGCGAGATACTGATTGGGCCAGGGCTGTCCTTTATAGCCAAGTTGCGCGGCGGCGTGCAGCGTCCAGAACGGATCGCTGAGATGGGGACGTCCCAGCGCGCACAGATCGGCGCGTCCCGCTGCGATAATGCTATTCACGTGGTCGGGTTCGTAAATGTTTCCCACGGCGAGCGTGGCAATTCCGACTTCGTTTCGAATGCGATCGCTGAACGGTGTTTGATACATCCGGCCGTACATCGGCCTAGATTGACGCGATGTTTGCCCGGTAGAGACGTCGATGAGATCGGCCCCGGCATCTTTGAATGCGCGGGCAATGCGAACCGAGTCTTCGCCGGTAATCCCGCCCTCGAGCCAGTCGGTCGCGGAAATGCGCACCGACATCGGCTTTTGTGCCGGCCATACCGAGCGCATCGCGCCGAAGACTTCCAGCGGATAGCGCAAGCGATTCGCCAGGGAACCGCCATATCGGTCGCGGCGCCGATTCTGAAGCGGCGTTATAAAGCTGGAAAGCAGGTAGCCGTGAGCGCAATGCAGTTCCAGCATATCGAAACCGGCAGCCTGCGCCATGCGCGTGGATTGTACGAACTCTTCCAGAATGTGTTGCATTTCCGGTACGGTCAGTTCGCGCGGGGTTTGGTTCTGCTCTCCGTACGCTACGGCTGAGGGTCCGACAACTTCCCAGGCGCCGTCCTCCAGCGGTTCGTCCATACCTTCCCACATCAGTTTGGTCGCACCCTTGGGTCCCGAATGCCCCAGTTGCATGCACACTTTCGCCTCGCTGTTGGCATGCATGAACGCGGTGATGCGTTGCCAGGCGGTGAGGTGATCCGGCAGATACATTCCCGTGCAGCCGTGCGTGATGCGGCCTTCCGGTGAGACGCAGGTCATCTCGGTGTACACCAGCCCAGCGCCTCCCAACGCGCGGCTCCCCAGGTGCACGAGGTGAAAATCCGTAGGCAAACCGTCGACCGCGCTGTACATATCCATGGGAGACACGGCAACGCGGTTGCGCAACGTCAGGTCGCGCAAACGAAACGGCGTGAACATCGGGGGAACGGGTTCTGCACCCGACAACCACGTTTCGATTCGTTCGACATAGCTCTTATCGCGCAGCCGCAGGTTCTCGTGACTGATTCGCTGGCTGCGGGTCAGCAAGCTATATGCGAATTGCTCCGGCGAGAGCGCGGCGTACCGCTTGACGTTTTCAAACCACTCCGTGCTGTTGCGCGCCGCGGATTGCAAGCGCAGCACTTCGATCCGGCGCTGGTCTTCATAGTGGCGGAGTGCGGCTTCCGCATCGGAATGCTGTTGCAAGCTATCGTGCAAAGCAATGGCATCTTCCAGAGCAAGCTTGGTGCCCGAGCCTACCGAAAAGTGCGCCGTGTGCGCTGCATCGCCCACGAGCACGATTTTACCATAATGCCATGTTTGATTACTGACGCGCTTGAAGTTAATCCAATCGGCGCCTGCTAAGTGCCTGCTGTTTGAGAGCAGGTGGTGACCGTCGAGGTACTCGCAGAAGAGCTTTTCACAGAACGCGATGGTCCGTTGCGTGTCGGCAGTATCTAGTTGGAACTTTCGCCACGTTTCATCGGCGCACTCTACGATAAACGTGCTCGTGTCGCGATCGAAGCGGTAGGCGTGCACGGTAAACCATCCGTGCTCGGTTTTTTTGAAGATGAATGTGAACGCATCGAAGACTTTGTGGGTGCCAAGCCACACATACTTGCATTTGCGCGTTTCAATATCCGGCTTGAAGTGGTCCGCGTAGGAGCTCCGTATGCGGCTGTTACTGCCGTCGGCGGCAACGATGAAGTCGGCATCTTCATACGACGCGAGATCGCTGACTTCGCACTCGAAAATCAGGCGGACACCCAGTTCTTCGGCGCGCGACTGGAGGATATTGAGCACCTTCTTGCGGGCGATGCCGGAAAACCCATGGCCACCCGAGGTAATCGTCCGTCCGCCGAACTGCACGTCTATGTTGTCCCAATGCGCAAAACTGCGCGAAATATCGTCGTACGTCTTGCGATCGTAGTTTTGCAAGTTGCCCAAGGTTTGATCTGAGAAAACAACGCCCCAGCCGAAGGTATCGTACGGCCGATTGCGCTCGATTACCCTGATTTCGTGCGCCGGATCGGCCTTTTTCATGAGAATGGAAAAGTACAGTCCCGCCGGGCCGCCGCCGACACAAACAATTTTCATGAATTCGCTCTGCTAGGAAAAGTCATACTCGATTGTTACGGGCGCGTGATCAGAAAAGCGTTCTTCCTTGTAAATCGTGGCGCTGCGTACGCTTGGTGCCAGGTCGGGCGTTAACACTTGATAATCGATGCGCCAGCCCAGATTGCGCTGCCAGGCCTGTGGCCAGCCCGACCACCACGTAAACTGTCGGGGGGCCTTATTCACCACGCGAAAGCCGTCGATCCAGCCGGCCTCGGAGAATACCCGGTCGATCCAGGCGCGCTCTTGCGGCAAAAACCCGGTAACAGTCGCACAACTGCTGGGGCTAAAAACATCAATGTCCTGATGCGCGATATTAAAGTCGCCGCAAATAATGTACGAGCGCCCATCGGCGCGCAAGCGTTGCAGATGGGGAAAAAAGCGGTCCAGGAAATCGTACTTCACGGCTTGACGTTGCGGTCCCGATGTCCCCGAAGGCACGTAGAGCGAGATGACGCCTAAATTGCCGAAGTCCGCTTGGATGTACCGGGCTTCGGCGTCCATGTCCGGCCACCCGAGACCTTTGGTAACCGAGTCCGGCCGCCGGCGCGAGTAAATGGCAACTCCGCTGTATCCCTTTTTGATCGCGTCGAGATAGGCGTAATGGAAGTCCGGCGCTTCAACTGCCTCCGGCGGTAACTGGTGCTCTTGCGCTTTGGTCTCCTGGATGCAGACGATGTCGGCGCCCTGGGCGTTCATCCACGCGAAGAAACCCTTGCGCGCGGCGGCGCGAATGCCGTTGGCGTTGAGGGTAATGATCTTCAAGCGCCGCGTTCCTGACCGAAAAAGAAGACCCATGTCGCGAAATCGTTCGAGAATTGAGTGAATCGGTGCTCGACGCGGGCGGGGACAAACAGCATGTCGCCCTGCGAAAAGTTCACGTTGAGGCTTGCAGCTTTGGTAAACGTTCCGCTGCCACGGGCGATGATATAGATCTCATCGCGCGTGTGGGGTTCTTGACGATCGATATCTTTTGGTTCGTAGAACTCCACGTCGACCTCGCCGTCCGAAAAGACGGAAAGCGCCAAGTTTCCTTCAGAGGGCGGACTTCCCAAAACATCCTTCAGGGCACGGTGCACGTCCATCGTCGTTATGCTGGCATGGCGACTGAAGCGGTTTTCAAATCGTGCAGAACGGCTCGCGCGGCACGTTTGCCGGGGAATCCACTGACGCATCCGCCGGGATGCGCCCCAGATCCGCAGAGATACAGACCGTGCAGCGGCGTGCGCGACGCGAAACGCCGCTCGTAAATTTGGCCGGGCAAAAGTTCGCCGTGAAAGATGTGTCCGCCGCGCAGTCCAAAACGCGCCTGTAAATCCGGTGGTGCAAGCAATTGCCGCTCTTCAATAACGTTGGGAATGTTAGGTGCAAATTGGGCGAGCGTATTGATAATCGAATCTGCCACTGCAGCGCGCGCACCCTCGGTCCACGGCTCGTCCGCACGGTCGTACGGATAATATTGCGCGAAGATTGAAAGAATGTGCTTGCCACGCGGGGCCAGGCTTGCATCCGTGGGCGTCTGCATGAAACATTCAAGCATCGGCGCCCGCGAGACTGATCCCGTTCGGGCGTCTTCGTAGGCGGTCTGAAGGTAATCGATCGACGGCGCCACGTGAATGGACGCCCTATGATGCTCCTGAAGATGCGTACCCGGACGCGCCGCAAAGTTCGGCAGTTCCCCGAGTGCAAGGTTCAATTTGAGCGATGGGCCGGTGGTCTTCCAGGAGTGAACCCGATCCAGAAAATCCGCCCGAAAGACGCCGGCCGGGACAAGCTCGAGGAAAGTTGTTTGGGGGTGGGCGTTTGAGAGAATAGTTCGTGCTTCAAGCTCGCTGCCATCGCTCAGGATGACTGAGTGAGCGCGGCCACCGCGCACGCCGATTTGTTGTACCGACGCAGATTCGGTGATTCGAGCACCGGCTTGCCGGGCGCTACTCGCCAGAGCACGCGAGATCGAACCCATTCCGCCCCGAACGAAACCCCACGCACCCTGCGTCCCGAGGGCCCGTCCGGCGTAGTGATGCGCCATCACGTAAGCGGTGCCGGCATCGCGCGGGCCGGCATACGTGCCAACTAGTCCGTCGTTGGCAAGCATTGCCGCGAGCACCGGCGTCTGCACGAAATGCTCGACCAGATCCGCAACCGAACCGCAGAGTTGCTGTTGCGTTTTCGCATCGAACGTTTGAAAATTCGGGTCTGCGTCAGAAAACGTTTCGAACAAACGAGAACCAAGCGACGCCGCCAATTCCTCGAACCGATGAAAGCCGTGCACGTCTTGCGCACTAAAGGCTGCAATTTCTCGCTCATTTGATGCGCCGTCGCGCCCAAGCATCAGCGAACGACCGTCGAGCAGCGGCGTAAACGACCACGGATCTTTGATATATGCATCGTAACCGTGAGACTGTAATTCAAGATCTTCGATCACTTCCGGATCCAGTAAGCTGCACACGTAGGAGCCGGTGGAAATCTGATAGCCGGGCCACGTTGGTTCGCTCACCGCCGCGCCGCCCAAAATTTCGCGACGCTCGAGTACAACCACGGAAAGCCCTGCCCGTGCCAGATATGCTGCCGCCGTAAGACCGTTATGTCCCCCGCCGATGATCGCGGCGTCGTAGAGCTTCATGCCACCGAAGTATACGCGAAAGCGCGCCGCTTTCTTTGCAGGCGCCCGAGGTCGGGTCGCGTAGCTCATACGCACGAATGTCACAGCATCGACGGATTCTGGCAATTGTGCTGGCGGCATTTCCGGCCCTTATGCTGACCGTTGCAGTGCCGCTGGTCAACCGGGTTGAGCCCCGCGTTCTTGGATTACCTTTTCTCCTGGCTTGGTTATGCGCGTGGGTGCTTTTGACACCCCTGTTTCTGTGGGCGGTATACAAAATCGAAGGCCGTGATCGCTACTAGCGCGACTATCGCGCTATCGATCGTGGCCCTTGTTGTGCTGGCAACCGTTGCGCTGGCGATTTTCGGTCCGCGCCGCGTTCACATGGATCCTCAGGAATACATCGTCGGCGGCCGTTCCTTCGGTGCCCTGCTGTTGTGGCTTTTGCTCGCAGGCGAGATTTACACGACTTTCACATTTTTGGGCGCGGCCGGTTGGGCGTATGCGCGAGGGGCACCGACATTTTACATCCTGTGTTACGGAGTGGTGGCATACATCATTTCCTATTTTTTACTGCCTCCGATATGGAAGATAGCCAAAGAGCGCCAACTGTTGACGGGCCCCGATTTTTTCCGAGATCGTTACGACAGCATCTCCCTCGGCGTCATCACCGCAGTAGTGGGGTTTATCTTCATCGTTCCCTACGTAACGTTGCAGCTGACCGGGCTGGAAATACTCTTAACCATTGCGGGATACAACCGT
Source organism: Vulcanimicrobiota bacterium (assembly GCA_030947645.1). Lineage (GTDB taxonomy): Bacteria > Vulcanimicrobiota > Vulcanimicrobiia > Vulcanimicrobiales > Vulcanimicrobiaceae > JALZBG01. The sequence continues at coordinate 16,239 of JALZBG010000009.1, forward strand.
TTTGACGCAACCGTTGCGGTTGGGATAGCCTTCGTCTTGATGACGTCGTTCGTGTATGTCGCGGGTCTGCGCGGCACAGCGTGGGCCAGCGTAGTCAAAGACGTTTTGGTCTTAGGCGCGGTAGTGTTTGCGGGAATCGTCTTGCCGGTTCACTTTTTCGGCTCGCCCGCAAACGTCCTAACGCACGTGCTGCGCATTCGTCCCGACTGGTTGACGCTCAAGCATGGCGCCGCTCCGCAAGGTGAACTGTGGTTTATCTCCACCGTCTTGCTCACCGCTATGGGGTTTTACACCTGGCCTCAGAGCCTGTCGGCAAGCTATTCGGCTAAAAACGAAGACACGCTGCGCCGCAACGCCATCTTTTTGCCGCTCTACAATCTTATGATCGTTTTAGTCTTCTTTGCCGGCTGCACTGCGCTGCTCGTGGTTCCGGGACTACAGGGGAAAGCCGCAGATCAGTCATTTATGCTGCTGGTCCAAAAGTTTTACCCACCGTGGGTATTGGGAGCCGTTGCGGCCGCCGGCTGTCTTGCGGGGCTCGTTCCGGCTTCCGGTCAGCTCTTGGGCGCCGCTAGCGTCATTTCAAAGAACGTCCTTGGCGACTGGGCTGGCGTTGCCACCAGCGATCGGGCGCGCACGGCAGCAACACGGCTTTGCGTTCTCGGCGTTGCAGCCTTAGCGCTCGTCGTGTGGCTGACGGCTAAGGCAACGCTGGTCGATCTTTTGCTTATCGCGTACAGTGGAATAACGCAATTTTTCCCGGGGATTGTGTTCGCTTTGGTGTGGAAGGGTGCGACGGCGCGGGGCGTGGGGGCAGGTATTATCTGTGGAGTAATTACGGTCGCCATTTTAGCGTTTGACAGAATCGATGCACCACTCGGGATCAATGCCGGTCTTTTCGCTTTGATTATTAACGTGTTTGTTTCTGTACTGTTAAGCGTAGCTTCAAGCGGAAACATCCGCGATACGGCGAATGCTCGCTAGCCCATGACAAAACCCACTATCAAATGGCCTACAGCTTTCGGCCTCGTTGCAATTCACCTTGGCGCTCTTGCCGCAATTTGGAGCGGCTTCTTTTCCTGGTCGGCCGTCATCGTTGTTTTTGCGCTGCTTTATTTGACCGGAGCGCTCGGTGTAACGCTGAACTATCACCGCACCTTAACGCACAGAAGTTTACGTCTGAGTAAACCCCTAGAGTACGCGACCGCTATCTTTGGCGCTCTTGCATTGCAAGGCGGACCCATTGAATGGGTATCGACGCATCGCGCGCATCACGCAAACTCCGACCATGATGGAGACCCGCACGATTCGAACCTCGGCTTTAACTGGTCGCATTTTCAGTGGTTGTTTTTTCCCAACGGGGCGATGCTTACGAAGCAAGAGCAGATCCGCATGACACCCGACCTTTGTTCCCAGCCGTTTTATCTTCGTTTAGAGAAGTACACCTTGCTCTTACAAATCGTCTTAGGCGTAATCTTGTTCGTGTTTGGTGGATGGTCGTGGGTTATCTGGGGCATTTTCGTTCGCTTGGTGCTATCATATCACTTGACATGGCTCATCAACAGCGCCGCCCATTCAAGCGGGTACCAGACCTTCAACACGGGCGATCGCTCAACGAATTGTTGGTGGATTGCGCTCTTTAGTTGGGGAGAGGGCTGGCATAACAATCACCACGCGTTTCCGTTTTCGGCGCGCCATGGGCTCAAGTGGTTCGAATTCGACCATACCTGGCACGTCATAAAAGCGCTCTCCTGGCTGGGCTTGGCGCGTGACGTCAAAGTACCGACGGGCGTCATGCAAAATCGGCTGCGGCTGGATCGCGCCGCGTAAATTAAAGAAGACCCACCTTATCGGCGGGTCTTCTTCCAATGCGTGCTTCGACTAGCTCAGCATGACACTTGGCGGTCGGTTAACGGTAAGAAGGACGCGATTGGAAACAATCGCGGCAATAGACCGGCTTATCGCCACGGGGCTGAAACGGAACTTCCGCTACGCCGCCGCATTGGCTGCAGGTGGCCTGGAACATTTCACGCTGGCGTCCACCGCCACCGCCACCGCCACCGCCGCCACCGTAACTGCCACCGCCGGAACCGCCACTGTACCCACCGCCCGATCCACGTTGCGCTTTGCGCGCTTGACGGCAATCGGGGCAGCGGTTGGGTTTGTTTTGGAACCCTTTGGAAGCGAAAAATTCTTGCTCGCCGGCCGTAAATGCAAATTCGTTATTGCAATCAACGCACGTCAGCTTTTCATCAGTATACAAACGAGACTCCTTAGGTCTTTAGGTGTGGTTCGACTCGCTACGTACTGAAAAGTGACCGCGCGGACTTCGAAACCGGATATACGGGCCAATCCTACCACAAGGTGCCCGTTTTACGCAATCCTCCGATGGAGAGTGGGTGGCAGCAATAAGTCCCAATGCCTCGCGGATGGTCTGTTCCGCGACGGAACTTTTGCAAAGGAGCGATGGCCCCTGGGCGAAGCCCTCTCCATGGCAACCGTCCTTGAAGTTCCTCAGCCGCTGATCCAAGAAGTCATCGCGCTGCGTCGTGACTTTCACGCCCACCCAGAACTTGGGTTTGAAGAGACCCGCACTGCCCGCATCGTCGCGGAACGCTTGCGCACGCTCGGTTTCGAAGTGCATAGCGGCATCGCTACCACAGGCGTGGTCGGTGTTCTACGCGGCGCTTTGCCCGGTAGAACAGTCATGCTGCGCGCTGATATGGACGGACTCCCCATTCAAGAAGAAAGTACGCTCGAGCACCGCTCTTCCCACCCCGGCAAGATGCATGCATGCGGTCACGACGGGCACGTTGCCATCCTGCTGGGCGCGGCCGAACTGATCGCGCAAAGCGCGCGTGACTTGGCAGGCACCGTCTGTTTAGTGTTTCAGCCGGCCGAGGAAGGCATGGGCGGTGCGCGGGCCATGGTCCATGAGGGCATGCTGGAACGTTTCGGAATCGAACGCGCCTACGGCTTGCACCTTTCGTCAAATTACGACACGGGAATGCTTGGCTTTCGGGAAGGACCGTTTTACGCCTCAAGCGATTCGATCGATATCGAAGTGCTCGGTCGCGGCGGCCACGGCGCCTCCCCGCAACAAACCGTCGATCCGATCTATGTGGCGTCGAACTTCGTGAGCTCGTTACAGCAGATCGTTTCCAGACAAATCGACCCCATCCAACCGGCGGTGGTCACCATCGGCGCGTTCCACGGCGGCACTACGCACAATGTTATTCCGCGCACAGTGAAGATGATGGGCACGGTGCGTGCTTTTTCGCCAGAGGTACGCAATGCGATGCCTCAACGCATCGAACGCGTCCTCAAAGCGTGTTGCGATGCGTCGGGAGCCACGTACGATTTTTCGTACTCCTGGCGCTATCCGGTAACGGCCAACGACCCCTCGCAAAATCGCTACGCTCGCGCACTGGCATGCACCGTCATCGGTGAAGAAAGGGTCTTGGATGCGGATCAGCTCATGGGCGCCGAAGACTTTTCCTTTTTTGCCCAGCGCATTCCAGCCTGCTTCTACACCCTAGGCGCCCGCGGCGGTCCGCAAACAAGCGCGCCACATCACAGCAGCACGTTTGACATCGATGAACGTGCGCTCGCCACCGGCGTAAAAATGATGGCGGCAATCGCGCTGGACGCGCCGCAGAATGCACCCTAATGGAAACGCCGACAATCCCAGGGCGCATTCATCCGAAGAGCCTTGACAATTATCTTGAAATAATCACCCGGGCGGTGTTTCAGGCCGGGCTGAGTTGGGCTTTCATCGCGGAGCGTTGGGCGAAGTTTCGGGAAGCGTTTTGCGACTTCGACGTAGCGCGGGTCGCCGCGTTTACCGAAGCTGATTTTGACCGTCTTTCCGGCATGGACGGCATCGTCCACAGCAACCGGAAGATTCGCGCAACTATCAAGAACGCCCAAACGATCCTCGAATTGGATCGTTCGCACGGCGGCTTCAAAAAGTATCTCCGCTCGTTCCAATCTTACGAAGCGCTCAGTACCGACCTGCGAAAACGCTTTAAGTTTCTCGGTGAGATGAGTGTTTGGTATGTACTGTTCCGCGTACGCGAACCGGTTCCCGACTTCGAAACTTGGATCAAAAGAATCCCCGGCGATCACCCCCGCATGCGGGAAATGGTCGAACTCGCAAACACGGAAGACGGCCCGCGGTTTCTGAGTCCATCGAAGGGCTGAGCCCATCGAAGGAGATGTCTATGCGGCAAGTTCTGCGTCAGCATTCCACGCATTATAAGAGCGATCCATCACGAGTGCGGCGCGTGCTATTGCATCGAGTGGTTTCACCACGAGCGTCACGCCATGGGTCTGCAAATTCTGCAGCACCGAATCCGTAGGCGCCCAGCGCGCGAACCAATGAATCCGGCGAGTTTGCAGCCCCGAAGCTAATAGTTCGATAAGTCGTTCCAGGTCACAATCGCCCGAGCCGACCAGCCGGCTCGTGACGCCGTCGTGAAAGTTTTGGGGTGATAATCCGACGCCCAAGATTAGCAGCCGTTTCAGCTCCGACGGCCGGCTTGAATCGAAATCAACGACCACTCCGGTCGAACCAACGCCATGACCATCAAGCACTTGAGCGTGTAAGGTGGCTCGGGTGATCGTAGTCCGCTCTCCGGCAGTCAGCATTGCCCCCGCACCGATGATGTAATCGCTCTCCGTAAAAGCCGGCTCCAGAATAGTGACCACCCCCTTTGTCACCACTATGCCGCTTCGGAGTGCCAACAGTGTGGCACGGCAGGCGTCACACGCGCAGGCCCCCGGCGATTAGACGCCGCGCACGCGTGCAATGCTGCAAGACAAAACAGAAGATGCGGCGAGTTTATTCGCCGCGTCTTCTGCGCCACACCCGGAGGCGGTTGCTCGGTCGCTTGGTCCCGAGACTATCTAAGTGCAGTCAATTTCTGATCCGCTAGCCGACAAACGGCGGAACAGTTCGAATAACGTGAGCCATGCTTATTAAGGCGACGACTATGGCTAAAAACATTTCCCAGCCCTCCTCCGAGCATTTAGTTAACTGTGACCAATTTTAACGCGTTACGCCGCGAGTTGTCTGTAATCAAATTTGACTAGGACTGTGTCATGCGATGAGGCCCGCTGAACGTGCCAGAGCAATAGCTTCCTGGCGGCCGTGGCAACGCAACTTTCTTATGGCGGCGCGCACGTGCACGTGAACCGTATTTACGCTGCGCGACGTGGCAAGCGCGATCTCCTTAGATGTTTGCCCCTCGGCCAAAGCCTGCAGTACTGAAGTTTCGGAAGGCGTCAGAACGGTCAGCGTTGCCCGTTGCATCTGCGCTTGCATCGAGATAGCCTCGAGCATGCGGGCGTAACCGCCGTAGCCGACAGAGTGTAGGGCGATGAGATCGTTCGCAAACCTGCGGTCGAGTACCCCTACTTGCGCAAACCGGGAAAGGGCGAGGACAGCTCGCTGCAAAGCTATGACGCTCGGATCATGAAGAGGACCAACCGAGCGCAGCAGCTTTGCCGCGGCAGCAGTACGATGCGACAGTGCGTTAGTTAGTGCATTGAAAAGGACTGCCGTTTGCAATTGTCTTTCGTCCGTCGGTGAGCTGGCTTTGGTTTCGCTCGACGTGGCTACAGAGCGTTCTAACGTTCGTAACGCTGCCTGTCGTTGACCATCTACGGCAAAAAATAGAGCGCATTCGGCGAAGCGCAGTTTGCTTTCGATAGTCGAGCCGTAGTTTTCTAGGATACCAGAAAGCAACCGATTCGCGTCTGAAAATCTGCCGTCCCATGTCGCTCGAAGGGCTCGCGCCGGAATGACCACATCCGTAAACCTAAAGGCGTCGCTCATACCGGGTTCCGCCAGCTGCGCTTCCAGGGAAGAGATGGATTCCGAGTCGCCCAGGCGGGTTTTTATCTCAAGCATTTGTTGGAGAGCAATTTGACGTCTGTGCAGATCACCGGCTTTTATTGCGCAATCCGCCACCTGTTCCGCGTATTGGAGCATCGATTGGGTATCGTCACCGTAATCGAACTCCGTGGAATACAAGACGCTGTACGCGCTGGCAGCTAGGCGATAGAGTCCTCTTGTCAAGGCGAGACGTGCCGCCTCCGTTGAGTACTTTCTCGCTTCATGCGGCTTACGACAATAGAAGGCTACAAACCCGGCGCGCTGGTATACGCGCGCTCGGACGTCGTCCGACTCTATTTCATCGACCAACTCCAACGCGGCAGCGATGCACTCACCAGCCCGGGTTCGCTGACCGATTGCAGCGCAAGCGCACGCCAAGAGCGAATTGAGCTCGCAGCGTTCGGCAGCAGACACGTCGTCCGTCGCGCAAAAGGGCTCAAGCAGTGCGATGGCGTCGGCTCGCGACTGATTGGTCATAATGGTCGCTAAACGCACCGCGATGCGGATCTTCATCGAAGGATCCGTGGTCAAGGCAATCGCCCTTCGGTAGAGTTTCTCAGCGCGTTCCAACCGGCCGGCATTTCCTTCAAACGATGCGGCAATCCCGAGCATTGCTGGGTTGCTCGAGCGTTCGTCGCCTGGGATACTGTTGGCGGCCGCTTGCACCACGTCCGCATGGCCTTGTTCAATCAAATCGAAGGCGAATCGCTCAAGCAATTTTAAGGTTCGTTTAGCAACCGCGGCTTGCGCATATAACCGCAGGGCTTGGGGGACATCGCCGTACTTTTCATACGCCAGCCCAACACGTGCATGCATTTCCACTACGGCCGTCTTGCCCAATAAACTCAATTGGTGGCTTAGGAATTCGCGGAAAAGTTCATGATAGCGATATACGCCAGAAGATTCGACGAAAAGAAAAGCCGTGTAATGTCGCAAATCTTCGATAATTGCTTTTCCGTTGTCGTATCCGGCAGCGACAAGGAGCGCGACATTGATCGACGGCATGAGGCTGGTGTACAGCAAAAATTCGCGGGTGCGCTCATCCAAAGAATAAAACACTTGTTCTGCCAAGTAGCGGTAGGTCATCTCCCGCGTCATTGCCTTAAGGCTGCGCAAGTCGGCAAGCCGCATCGACAGACGCAGAGCAAAAATCAGCGCGGTTGGCCACCCCTCGGTAAGCGCAAGCATCTCGCGCAGTTCCTCATCGCCGATAGTCGTTTTCATGCCCCCGCAGGCGTCACGGGCTTCGCCGAAGTCAAAACTTAGGTCGAGCTCGTCGACGGGCAGATTCATTCGCCCATATGCGAGCCATGAAGCAACCGGCAAATTCAAGGAAGAGCGCGAGGCGATAATCCACCGGGTTCCTGCACCGGCCAGATTGATCAGAGTAACAATAAACTTGGTAATGTCAGTGTTGTGTTGCACTATGTGCAAATCGTCGATCACCAGAATTCCGGAATGTGCCTCGAGGTGGGCGTGCATCCACGCGGCGAGATCCTCTGCGGGTCTTTTCGAAGCCCCGGCTTTCCCGAACGCTCCTGACACGCTGCTCCGTGCTCCCGGCGCCACATCGATTAGGGCGTCGGCGAGACCGCGCGCGAAGCCAAGCAGCGATGAGTTTTCAACGCGAACGTTGTACAAAATGTGCCGATCACTAACGCTGGCCAAATAATGCCCCAGCGCGACGGATTTTCCGTATCCCGCGGGCGCCAAAATAAGCGCCACGCCGTGCTGCGCGGCGAATCCGATACGCTCGATAATGCGCGGTCGGACTATCGGAGTAAAAACGCCAAGCTGTGCAGATCTTGCGCTTCCCAGCAGCGGCCCAGTCACGTTGGGCGCTTATCCGGGCGCCGGGACCGCTCCTGGAGAACTATGGCCTAATGGCTATTGACGATACTCGAACCTACAACGGCATCACGCGTGAAGTTTTTGACAGACTCAAAGCGGGCTTGTCCAACGCAAACATATCGTTCCCAGAATTAGACTCCGGGAGTATCTCGAGCCACGGGCTGACCGGGGAGTTTCGCTATAACGAAAGCGCGCAAACTCTAATGCTGACGGTCGTGAAGTACCCGTTTCTCGCGCCGAAGGCTATGGTCTGGACGGCCATTGAGGGCGCCGTCATCCGAGCGAAGCGTTAGCTTTTAGACGAGGCTTTGCTCGTTCTGCGCGGCGAGTAGCCGTTCTGCACCGTCGGCGTATCTGGCTGAGTAGAGATAATTTCCCTGAGCACGACCGCAACCGAGTTCTTGGAGGGCGGACGCTTGCTTTTCGCTCTCAACTCCTTCGGCGATAACCGAGATGCCGTACGATTCACCCAATTCAATCATCATGCGCACGATCGGAGCGCCAAGCGATTCGCCCTCCAAACCGTCAATGAACGATTTATCGATCTTAAGACAGTCGAAAGGTACCTGTTGCAAGTAAAGCAGCGATGAGTATCCCGCCCCAAAATCATCGATACATAGACGGAATCCAATCGAGCGCAGGCGCGCAAGAACGCCGCTGGCGTACATTTTTGAATGCAAAATGGAACCTTCGCTAATCTCGAGGGTTACATCACCGGGTTCAAGGGCATTTTCTCTCAAGACGTTGGAGAAAAAGGCCGGCAAGTCGGGCTGCAATACTTCTTGCACCGCCAAATTGATATTAATTGAGAGCGTCGGATCGATGTGGCGCCATCGCGCTAATTGCGCGCACGCCGTTTCGATGACGTAGCGACCGATGGGTACGATCAGCCCAACT
>JALZBG010000150.1 GCA_030947645.1 Vulcanimicrobiota bacterium
GCCTGGACCAAGGCGACTTTGTGTGCTTTCCGTTGGTCGATTTTCTCCTGGCTCGTCGTCATTGCGTCAAAGACCGCATACGGCCCGTAAACTGTCGCGCGGAAGGCCGCACTGCGCGCATCGGTCATAAGGATGCTCTTTCGCGTCAATAGGACATAGACCAGTATGGGGCACAAAACGACCCAAGTGATAACGGCCACCAAAAACCAGGACAATGGGCTCATGTAAGCTCCTAAGCGGGGACCCTCACCCCGATTTCTGGACCAGCGGGACTCGCGAAATTTCGGCAATAACTCGCTCCCCTTCTGGAGGTTTTGCCGTGAGAAAACGCCACTCGCCCGAACAGATCGCTCAGGCCCTGCGCCAGGCCGAAGCCGGCACACCCGTCATCGAAATTACCCGCAAACTCGGGGTCCACGAGAACACGTTCTACACGTGGAAGAAACGTTTCGGCGGCCTAGGAACGCCGGAAATCCGCGAGCTGCGTCAGCTGCGCGACGAGAACACCAAGTTAAAACGTCTGGTTGCTGACTTATCGCTCGACAAGACGATGCTTCAGGACATCATCTCAAAAAAACTCTAAAGCCGGCGCATCAGCGCACGCGCGTCGGCTATCTCAAGAAGTGCTATGGCATCAGCACGCGCCGAGCATGCCGCGTAATCCAATTCAACCGAGCAACGCAGTATTACCGCGGCAAACGCAGCCCACTCAATGAGGTCCTCCGTGAACGCATCACGGCGATTGCCGCCGTTCGCGTCCGGTACGGATATCGACGCATCCACGTGTTCCTGCGACGCGAAGGCTTTGCGGTCAACGCCAAGCGCGTCTACCGGCTGTATGCGGCGGAAGGCTTGAATCTACGCGTAAAGGCGCACCGTCGTCGGCGTGCAGCGCTCGCTCGGGAAGCTCGTCTTGTTCCATCGCGAGCCAATCAAGTTTGGGCGATGGACTTCATGCACGACCGCCTCGCCGATCATCGCAAAATCCGTTTACTCACGATGGTCGATCTCTACACCCGTGAATGCGTCGCGCTTGAGGTCGCAGCTGGGTTTCGATCAGCAGATGTCGTTCGTGTGCTTAACCGCGTCTGCGGTGAACGAGCTTACCCAAAGGTCATTCGCTGTGACAATGGCAGCGAATTCGTCGCCGAAGCGATGGATCAATGGGCTTTTTGGAATCAGGTCGAGCTTGATTTTTCGCGACCTGGCAAACCGGTTGACAATGCGTTTTGCGAATCATTCAACGGTCGGGTGCGCGCTGAATTTCTCAACCCGTCGTACTTCGAAACCCTTTCTCAAGTTCGCCGCGCAGCAGGGATCTGGCGCTACGACTACAACGGTATTCGCCCGCACTCAACATTAGGTAACCGAACCCCGAAAGAGTTCGCGCAGGCGGCTCTTGACCGACTCGTAAGCTGAAATTTCGACAATGCGAAGCGGTCCAGAAATCGGTAGCGGGTCCTAAGCTGAAATTTCGACAATGCGAAGCGGTCCAGAAATCGGTAGCGGGTCCGAAAAAACGCGGGCTGGCATGAGACAGCGCACAGATACAGGTTCAGTGTGCGTCAATTCCCTAGTCATGGAACCGTTACCAGTACATCCTGTGACACATTGTATTTAGGGTCCCTAAAACGGTACTAGTGTCCTTTATGAATAGTGTCTCGCCCTCGATCGTTCCAATCGGTTTTCGGCTCCACCCTCTGGCCTCTGTTCGAATTTTTTGTAAACGGGCTTGTGTGCGCATGAATAAGTTCGCCGCCATAGACCTGTCATAAAGGCGTCCTGAGTGTTAAAGCGACCAAGACCGCGCGGTCCTCTCGAATGAATCAGTTGCTGCCGGAGGCGACACTGCTGCTTGAAGCACATCGACGGCGAGAACTTGCGCTCCGAGCGTCGCTGGGCCGTCGGGTTATCGGCGCGGACGAATGGATTTTTCAGACGATAAACGGTGATCCCCTGTGCCCGCGAGCTTTTTCAAAACGTTTCGCAAGGCTGATCGCTAAGATCGGGCTCGGCATCAGGCTCCATGATTTACGCCACTCGTACGGTACCCTCGCAAACGCCGCCGGAGTACCGCTGGAAACAATTTCCCGTTCACTGGGGCACAGCAGCGTGGGTGTTACTGACAAGATATATGTGCATCGCGTGGAGCAATTGCAGCGTAACGCGGCGGAACTCCTGAACGCCACAATAGGTCAGGCAGTACGCGCGGGCCTAGGAGCGGAATGGGGCGACGCTTCAGAAGCGGAAGTGCCACAACGGTGCCACAAAGAAGAAATGACGAGCGTAAAGCCTCGTCATAAAAGGGAAAGATTGGTTGCGGGGCCAGGATTTGAACCTGGGACCTTCGGGTTATGAGCCCGACGAGCTACCGGACTGCTCCACCCCGCGACGGCGACCTCTACAATACCGATGAGCTCTCTGGCTTTCCTGCGCGGTCTACCCAAAGTCGAGTTGCATTGCCATTTGGAAGGGACGGTCAAGCCGGCGACCTTTCTGTCGCTGGCGCAGCGGCACGGCGTTGAACCCCGATATCGCCCGTCGTCGCGCACGGGAGACGTTCAACCTGTCCTCGACCAAGTCGACGCCGGAAGCGTCTATGATTTCCGCTCCTTTGCGGAATGTTTGCTGGTGTTTGCGGCAGTGTGCCGGTCCCTGAAAGATCCCATCGATTACGCAACCATCGCGCAAGAGTATGCCGATGAGGCGGTTGCCCAAAACGTGATGTACGCAGAGATATTTATCTCGCCGTCTGTTTGGCAATTCTTTCATCCGAAGCTAAACGTGTCGCAATGCCTGGAAGCGATGCGGGCGGTGTTCGACCGGTATCATGGGCGGCACGGGGTAATCGTTAAATTCATCTGCGATGTAACCCGCAACTTCGGCGCAGAGAGCGCCGTACGTACCGTGGAGCTCGCGGCCTCTTTGATGGATTTGGGCGTCATCGGCGTCGGGCTAGGCGGTGACGAAGCGCGGTATCCTGCTGCGTTGTTTGCGGAGGCATTTGTTCTGGCGAGCAACGCGGGTCTACACACCGTAGCGCACGCCGGGGAGGCGGCGGGCGCCCAGAGCGTGCGCGCCGCGATTGATAACTTGCACGCGGAAAGGATTGGCCACGGCATTCGCGCCGTCGCGGACGCGCAAGTCGTCGACTTGTTGGCACGTACCCGCATACCCCTCGAAGTCTGTCCCACCTCAAATTACTTTACCGGCGCGGTGAAAGCCGGCGAGCCTCACCCGCTCACGGAACTCGATCACCGCGGGGTTATCGTAACGCTCGATACGGATGATCCGGCAATATTTCGCACCGACCTGACGGCTGAATACGCCTTTGCAGAAGGTTGCGCGGGCCTGGACGCCGCGATTCGGTTTGCCCGCAATGGAATTGAGGCCAGCTTTGCCGATGATTCCGTAAAGCAAGCGATGCGCGATCGCTTCGAGCGCTACTGCGCGGAAGAACGAGCGATGCGCCGAAGTCACTAAACATGCCGGGACACACGCATTTTGCCGAATCCATAGAAGAGTATCTTGAAGCGGTGTACCGTCTTGAACGGGAAGGTCCGGGCGTTACGACCTCGGGGCTCGCATCCGAGCTGGGCGTCGCACCGGCGTCTGTTTCGGGTATGCTCAAGAAATTAGCCAACGATGGCTACCTTGAGTACCGGGCGCGCGGGGAAGCGAAGCTCACCAGGAAAGGGCTGGAAGTCGCCGTGCGGGTGATGCGGCGGCACCGCTTAGCGGAACGGCTGCTTACGGACATTTTAGGAATGCCTTGGGATGAAGTGCACTACGATGCCTGCATGCTCGAGCACGCAATCTCCCAGCGCGTCGAAGAGCGGCTAATGCAAGCATTGGGCAATCCTCAAACCTGTCCGCACGGCCATCCCATCCCGCCGGCCGATCTAAGCGATCCGATTCCAGTGGGTATTCCGTTAGCGCAAGTTGATGCGGGCGAACGCGCCGTCGTTTATGGCGTTACCAAAGAAGTTCCGGAAATATTGCGGTATCTCGCGGAAGTTGGACTCCGGCCGGGGGCGCCGGTGGAAGTGTTCGAAAAAGCCCCGCTCGGTGGGCCCATAACTGTTGGAGTGAACCAGGAGCGCCATGCTATCTCGCTCGAGCTTGCCGGGATGGTGACGGTGGTCAACGAGGGGGTCGCGGACGAGGTTCCATCGTAAGCCGACCTGCGCATGCTGACGCGAATCCTGGTTGGGATCAATGTTTTGGTCTACATTTGGCTGTCGCTGAGCGGTGGTTCCAGCGATCAACGGTCATTAGTGGATCATGGCGCCATTTACGGTCCCAGCGTCGCGCACGGCGAATATTGGAGAATCCTGACAGGGACGTTTCTTCATAGCGGAATCTTGCACATCGTTCTCAACATGTTGGCGCTCTATCAAGTTGGATCGTTGGTGGAATATTTGCTCGGATCGCCGCGAATGTTGGCCGTGTATTTTCTTTCGGCGTTAGGCGCTGGATTTGCGGTACTTCGATTCAATTTTGATGTGCCCGTAGTCGGCGCGAGCGGCGCAATCTTCGGGCTCTTTGGAGCGTTGCTCGCAATCGGCATGCGCTTAGGGCCACGCGGCCGCACGCTGGTGTCCCAGGCACTTCCCATTATCATTCTCAATATTTTGTTCGGTTTCTCAATGAAAAACATCGCCAACTCGGCGCACATCGGAGGGTTGGCCACGGGATTCATCGCTGGACTGTTGCTGTTTGTCATGCCGAAAGTGCCGCAAGCAGAAGAAGCATGATTAGCATCGAGCACCTGTTTTCCGGCATCGGTCCCCTCGCGCGCAAGCTGGACAGTTTCGAAGCACGGCCGGGGCAAGTGCAAATGGCGCAGCTGATTGAGCGCGGCTTTTTGGAGGGAATGCACACGCTGGTTGAAGCGGGAACCGGCGTGGGAAAATCGCTAGCTTATCTTGTCCCCGCTCTGCGAAGCGGGAAGAAAACGGTCATATCGACCGGTACCATTGCACTGCAGGAGCAGCTTGTCCAAAAAGACATTCCCCT
>JALZBG010000151.1 GCA_030947645.1 Vulcanimicrobiota bacterium
CACCCGCACCCTCCGCAACGACGCGCGTCTTCTCGGCCATGATGCGCATCGCATTGCGAACTTCGTCGAGCGTTACGACGATGACGCCGTCCACGATGGGTTTCATTCGTTCCCACATGCGCGGGAAGACGCTTTGCCCTCCCGCGCCGTCTACAAAGGACGCGGTCCAGCCTTTGAAGACCTGTGGGGAACTAGCCGCGAAAGACGCGGCCGCCGGTGCCGCCGTCGAAGGTTCAGCGCCCCAAACTTTTACTTCCGGCTTGAGGACGCGCGCCACACTGCCGAGCCCAGTGATGAGGCCGCCGCCGCCGATCGCCGCAATGATGGCAACTGTATCGGGGGCATCCTCCAGAATCTCGAGGCCCATGGTTGCGTGCCCAGCGATGAAATTGTCATCGTCGAACGGATGGATGAATGTTCCCTCTACGCCAGGGTACGTGCGTTCCTCCAGGGCCTTCCAACAGATCTCATAGGAAGCGAGGACGACTCGAGCTCCAAGTGCGCGCATGCGTTCGAGTTTTGATGCGGGAGCTGTTTCGATCGCGACGACCATGCACGGCACACCGGCCTGGCGCGCGGCGTACGCCACGCCTTGCCCAGCGTTTCCTGCGCTGATCGTCCAGACGCCGCGGGCGCGCTCGTTCGGTGCAAGTGCAGCGACCGCATTTGCGGCGCCGCGTAGCTTGTAGGCGTTGATCGGTTGCAGGTTCTCGAGCTTTAACCGTATGTCGGGAAACCCGGGGCCCAACTCCAATCGCACGAGTGGAGTTCGCACAATGGTGGCGGCGATGCGCGTCCGGGCGGCCTCGATAGCCGCGAGGTCTATCGGGCGGACTGGGCTTTGCTGCACGGGCTTGGACTTCACCGCCGTCCCCTGCCTGCCTGCGCCGCCGCTGGACAGGATGAGAACAGCTTTGACGCATGACTCGGAGGTGTCGAGCACCAATACAATCCGGGGTTTTCTTGGAGGGTGCCTTAATGACCGGCATTCGGGCCGCATTAGTAATCGCGTTTAGCGCATTGGTCTTGGCTACGACCCTGCCGAACGTGATGCTGCCTTCAATGACGGGTGACCTCGGTTTCGCGCTGAGTCCCGACAATAAGATCGAGGGCATCGAACCCAACTCCGCTGCGTCTCGTGCTGGACTCCGCGCCGGCGATCTAATCGATCCAAGCCGCAACTCGGTTCGCGAACGAAATTTGTTTCCGGCGGGCGTCCTATTCCCTAATGTGGGACAGCGGCTAACGATCTACGTCTTGCGCAATTCAGCCGTGCGGCCAGTATCGGTTACGGCGCAAGAAAACAGCGGCTATTACTTCGTGCTTCTTGCTAAGCGGCTAACGGGCTTGGTATTTGTCGTCGTCGGCACGATGCTATTGCTTATGCGGCCCAGTCGCATGACCTGGGGCTTTTATCTGTATGCCGTCGGCAACAACGCGGGTACACCCGTACTTTTCTCGTTCCTTCCTCCCGCTCAGTTTTTCGCGTTGGACGCGTTGGTGGAAGGTGTACCGGGAGCGCTCGCGCCGGTCGGTTTGCTGATCTTTGCGTTGCGGTTCCCCAGCGGCCGTGCAATCGGCTGGCGAAAGGCCGTAGATCGCTTCGTCCCGCTATTAGCGTTGCCGCTGATATTTTTCGCATTGTATCCACTTTTCGCATGGGAGTTTGAAGCGCGCACGTCACTGGCGTTTGCGCTGTGGACAACCTATCCGGCGGCCATCTTGCTGACAGTTTCCTTTCTTATCGTGTTAGCGACATATTTTAAAACGAGCGGTATTGAGCGCCAACGCATCAGTTGGGTCATTGCCGGCCTCACGCTCAGTTACACAGGCAACATGCTGGCTTCCCAAATTGCTTTTTACGTTGTTTGGCCGTACGGAATTACGCCGGATGCTTTCCGCGTGTTGAATGTCGGCGTCCCGCTTACAGTGGCTTACTGTATCATCCGACATCGCATCCTCGACATCAACTTCGTCATTAACCGGGCGCTGGTCTACGGCGGCATCACGCTGGTCATTGTGCTCATATTCACACTAATCGACTGGTTCTTCACTCGAACGCTCAGCAGCAAACTGGGTCTTGTTGCCGATATCGGTGCGGCGCTAATCATTGGTGTTACCCTGGACCGCCTGCACCAACGCATTGATCATTTCATGGACAGCGTCTTCTTTCGGAGGCGTCATGTGGCCGAAGTCCGGCTGAAGTGCATTGCCGGGGCGCTCCCACACGCCGCTTCGACGGATGCCGTCGATGCTGCGCTTGTGGAGGAACCGACGGACTGGCTGCAGCTCGCCTCTGCCGCAATATTTCGGCGGGATGGCGCAAATCGCTACATTCGCCGCATGGCGCTCGGCTGGAGCGAAGTGATGTGCGAGGAACTGACGACCGACGATCGACTCGTGATGCAGCTCGACGCACAACAGACGACGCTACACGTTCACGATATTCACTGGAACCGCGGCAACTTGCCGGCGGGAGTGGCGCACCCGGTGATTGCGATGCCGATAGTGATCCGCCGCCGTCTCCTAGGATTTACATTGTTTGGCTCTCACCGCGGCGGCGAAGCGGTCGATCCCGACGAACTGAAGGCATTGGAGAGTCTGATGGTCGGGGCCGCAGTTGCGTACGATCATCTCGATTCCGAAGCTCTGCGGGAAGAAAATCGCCGACTTCGCGAGGAACAACGGCTTCAGGCCAACGCTGTTTGATTCGTTACGTTTTGGTCGCATGCAGGTCCAATCCCAGAGCGGC
Organism: Vulcanimicrobiota bacterium; assembly: GCA_030947645.1. Taxonomy (GTDB): domain Bacteria; phylum Vulcanimicrobiota; class Vulcanimicrobiia; order Vulcanimicrobiales; family Vulcanimicrobiaceae; genus JALZBG01. Next base: position 2,753 of record JALZBG010000151.1, read on the forward strand.
TCAGTCATGAAAAAAGCCCGCAGTTGCCGGCTGTAGTTGGTTGCGGGGCCAGGATTTGAATCCGTTTGTTGAGGGTCGTGGACGGTCGCGGACGGTTGAAATCTCTCGTGTTTGCTCGTTCCTTCGGTTGCTGAAGGTCGCTGACGGTTGCCACTGACGGCAACCGAATGGCAACCGGTTTATCTAGTTGGGGGGCCCCAAGCAACATCCGCCAGCCAACTTAGCGACCTTCCCGTCAACGCGAAAAATCGGGCTTGACCTTCCCCTCTGGGTTAAGGTTTATACTGAGCCACGGAGGGAGTCATGAAGGACGTTACATTTCAAGTTCACGGGAGGAGTTGCGAGGACTGTGAGGACCGCATCACCCGTGCCCTAACTCGTATTCCAGGGGTCCGAACGACCAAGGCATCACATCACCGTAATGAAGTAAAAGTGTTGTTCGACGACGCCCGACTTTCCAGTGAGGATGTCGCCAACGCCATCATGAAGGCTGGGTTCCGAACGGCTGGCACTCCCTCTCGATACGCCGTATACGGCGGGTGCGGATCCTGCAGTAAAGCCTTTAACTCCGGGATGCGTGGTAGCCGGTTGAGGTGCTTGCGCCGTACACGCCCGTCCCCAAATTAGAAAGACCTCGCACGCCATAGTTGTTTGCATAGGTGGTCGCCAAATCTGCGCCCGCGACGCCGACGTTTCCGGTCAGGCTCCTCGTGTTACCAACCACGCCGTTACCTTTCGTGCTATCACCCTGCACGCCGGGTCCGGTGTAACTGTTATTACCGCCATTGCAGGCGATAGTGAGTGCGCAACCGACTTGCGCTGCTAAAGTCGGGTTGATCGAGAACAAGCCGATGGTGCTCGCCAATACGAAGCCGAGGCCAACGTAAAAGTATTTTTTCATAGAGCCGTCCTTAAGATTAAAGAATGTCATTATTGCTGAAACAATTGCGGACCGTGAAAGTAGCGAGCTCGCTCGTCGCGGAGATGTTTCAGCATACGGCGACTGAACGTGAGATTCGTTGGTTTCGCAAAATGGGGTTTGCTGGTTCCCTGTAGCGGAGTTGAAGATTGTTCCAAAGCCTTTGCGACAATCCGATAACTGAATGCTGTATTTGAATGACCGCCCGGGTTTTCGCGAACAATGAAGCCGCCTGAGGATCGTTGCGCGGTATAAAGACCCATAGTCGGCCCATTCGGTGTTAGAAAAACTTCATATCGGGAAGTTGGGTCGATCCGGCGAGCAAATGTCGGACTAATTTTTACAAAAATGGCCCCGGACGACAGTTGCGCTTCTCCGATACTAGCGATTGTTACGCTGGATTCATTTCCCGCAAACGATTCGCCGACTGCCATAACTTTTTTTGCGAGACCCGCTGGCGTCCCGCGCTGCGTTAACGTGCCCGAAATGACAAGATTCCCGCTGGTATCGAGGGACATACCGCCGCTAGGTCCATGTGCTGTCATTATGAGCCCCGGATCCTGTTGTTCTTCAACTTGCAGCGCCGGAGGATTGGCACCGGGGAACCCTTCGCCAATAATTAGTGCGCCGATCGAACCTTGCGCCTGAATCCCAGTACCAGGATTCAGATCGCAGCACGTGTTTTGATAAGCGTGGCCTTGAGCTAACACCCCCACACCGCTTGCCTCTGTGGTCAACCCTGTGCCGTACGCTGTATAGCAGTTCAATGCAGTGAGCATACCGCTTGCGAGCGATGCTGATGACCCTTCTCCAAATGCCTCGACCCCGGTGGATGTTTCCCCACCACATCCGCCAGGAATGAAATTGGTAACAGTCCCAATGCCAATAAGGCCGGTTCCTCCGGTATTTGCGTCGCCCTCCCCCATCACTCCCGCGCTGCGTTTAGAGATACCCAGCACGCCGGTGCCGTTAGTTGATACGCCTTTTACGCCTTGGTTAAAGGTGCTAGATGTGGTGTCAAGTCCTAACACTCCCGCAGCGTTATACGACCCGGTGCCAATCAGTTTGGTTACGCCGAGCAACCCGTTCGCGTGTAATGACGAGGCTTGCATGGCGTTTCCGAAAGAAGAAGCGATGATGGCAGATCCGCCCGTCGTGGCTGTGTTCCTTGCAAGAAGGGCTAAACCGCGGGCACTAGCCGTCCAAACATTCAGAGCCCTGCCGCCTACCGACAACGCCTGGATCTCCGGGCCGGTGCCGTTGTTCGTTGCGTAAAAAACTGAACTTGGCGAAGTCCCCGTAACGCTGGCGGATGGCACCAAGACCGTTC
>JALZBG010000044.1 GCA_030947645.1 Vulcanimicrobiota bacterium
CGACTGCCGTTGCGTATGCTGCCGCCATTATGCAGGCGTTACTAGATGGTCGGAAAAAAGCGGCCGGCGCGCGTCATCGAGCCAAAGCCTTCAATATGACCGCCCAGATAGATGCCGTCCTGGGCCTTTACCGCCGACTCGTGTCGCCCCGTTCGACTTTGGCAGCCGCGTCCGAGCACGAGGGTTTTTCGGCGATTTAGGACCAGCGCCTAGATCCAGCGCGGAAAGTGGTGCAGTGTGTACTGGATGTCGCGGTTTCGATCGCGAATCTTTTTTGCCGGCACGCCACCAACTAGTGTATAGGGTGGCACGTCGCGATTAACCAGCGCTGCCGCAGCTACGTAGGCCCCCTCACCCACGGTGATTCCCGGTAGAATGGTCGCGCGCATCGCGATCCAGGCGTTGTCCCCGATAACGACTTTTCCAATAAGGCCTTCTGCGGTAGGGGAGTCTACCAAATGACTGCCGCCTATCGTGAGCACTTCGCCTGCAATATTCACGTTGCGCCCGATGGTCAACGTTCCGCGGCCATCGAGTGTTGTGAACGGCCCAATGATACAGTTCGGGCCGATGGTAATGCTTCGGGCTTGCAGCACGAAGGCGTGCATCATAATGTTGGTGCTCGAAGCGACGTTCATTCCGGCTTTGCGATAAAGCGCCATGCGCACTTGCGGAAACGGAATCTTGTTGACGAACGTGTTGAGCAGGTAGTCGGTGAACTCCGACTCATCGGTACGCGAAAGTTGCTCGCGCAGCGCCCATGCAAGTGTAATGGTCAGCCCACCGCCGGCCAGCAACTTCCAAATCGTACTTACAGGGCGCTTCATAGCTTTCTCCTTACAAACTACCTGACTTGGCTTACACTTGCGCCTACACGAAGGCTGCGGTGCCGGTGATTGCTTGTCCTAAAATCAACGTATGAATTTCGCTCGTGCCCTCGTAGGTGAGTACGGATTCTAAATTGTTCATATGGCGGATAACGGGATATTCCAATGTAACGCCGTTTGCGCCGAGAATGGAACGCGCTTCGCGGGCGATCTTAAGCGCTTCGCGTGCATTGTTGAGTTTTCCAAAGCTTACATGCTGCGGCAAGGCGCGGCCGTCATCTTTGAGGCGGCCGATGTGCAGTGCCAGCAGCATTCCTTTGTTGAGCTCCAGCAGCATATTGACCAGCTTTTCCTGCGTGAGTTGGAATGCGGCTATTGGCCTGTCAAACTGTTCGCGAGTTTTTGAATACTCGAGCGCGGTTTCAAAACAGGACCGCGCCGCGCCCATCGTCCCCCAAATGATGCCATAGCGCGCCTCGTTTAAACAATCCAGCGGGCCGCGCAATCCCCGCACTTCAGGAAAGACGGCTCCCGCCGGCAACCTACAATCGTTCATCACTAATTCTGAGGTCACTGAGGCTCGTAGCGATAGCTTGCGCTCGATGTTACTCCTGGAAAATCCCTGCGTTTGTGTAGGGACACAAAAACCGCGAATCCCTTCGTCGGAATGCGCCCACACGACCGCCACATCAGCGATTCCGCCGTTGGTGATCCATGTTTTGGTGCCGTCTAAAATCCAATCCGGACCGTCGCGCCGTGCGCTCGTACGCATTCCCGAGGGATTGCTGCCAAAATCGGGTTCCGTCAACCCAAAACAGCCTATTGCGTCCCCCTGCGCCATGCGCGGAAGCCATTCGTTCTTATGCTCCTCCGAGCCGAAGGCCCGGAGGGCAAACATCGCAAGGGAGCCCTGCACTGAAGCGAAACTGCGCAGTCCGCTGTCGCCGGCTTCCAGTTCGGCGCAAGCCAGTCCGTAGCTCACTGCGCTGGCGCCCGCGCAACCGTATCCCTGCAGGTGCATGCCTAACAGCCCGAGGTCGCCCAGTTCTTTGGCGAGTTCGCGCGGTAGGATTCCCGCTTCAAACCACTGCGCGATGTTTGGAAGAATGCGTTTACCAACGAACGACCGTACCGTGTCGCGCACCAAGCGTTCTTCCTCGAGCAGCAGGGAGTTCAAATCGAGAAAGTCGACCGCATTAGGGACTTCGGTCCGGGCGGACTGCAAGGTCGCTACCGCTTTAGTACTCGCGCAATCTTATCAAAAAGTGCTTCTATGGAACGCTCGTTGCTATCTTCAAGTCTGCGCCACAGCAACCGCCCCTCGGTGTCGGTCAAGGTTGCCTCTATGCGGTGCTCGACAGTTGTCTTCTTGCCGTCTGCGAAAACGTAAAAGCCGTGTGTGCCGTCAAAGCCGTCGTTCTGGATCTGCCAAACGATGCGTTCTTCCGGCACAACCTCGGCAAGGACCGCATGAAATCCATTGTGCCATTCTTCCGTTCTGCCTGGGAGCAGTGGCCCCGGCGATCGCATAAAAGGCTGCGACGCAAACGGCCAGATGATGTCGTTAGAGGTCCCCATGTCCACCAATAATTGGAAAATTCGCCGCTTGGTTCCGGAGAACACTCGAGTACGTTTTTCAAGCAAGGGAATCGGCATCCGCCTCCCTTCGCTAAAAAGCGGTCGGCTTCATGGTCGCTCGGCGCGATAAACCACAGTTCGGTAGCGGAACGTCACATATCCCTCGTTGTCGGCGAATTGCGCGTAACTATCTGTCAGCCGTCCAATCGTTGCATCGTGTTGCGCTCCTTCCAAAGGCAGGTACGAGGCGCTGCGTGCGCGACCAAGCAATCCCTCAAGTTCCAGACGGTGATTGTAGGCGAACTTGGCGCGCTCAACATGAATGAACCCTGCATGGGCAAGCGTTTCTTGCGGTGGTGCAATTCGGGATCGATGCATAAACACAGCTTCATCGGAAGATTGTGCGATGATTTTTGAATATTGGGCGGTAAAGGGATCGCTCATATCGTGATTGTTCCAAGCCGCGGCAAAACGTCCACCGCATCGCAGAATGCGAAAAAGTTCCCGCATTACAGCATCGGCTGCAAACCAGTGAAACGCCTGAAAGGCCACCACTACATCAGTTGATGCCTCTCGTAGAGACGTGCGCTCTGCAGTTCCGCCTCGAAAAGAAACTCGCTCGTGAGCAAGCGCCGCAGCGCTCATTTGCGCGTTCGGTTCGATGGCATCGACCTGTGCACCACGCTCGGCGAATAATCTTGAGGAGATGCCCGTTCCGGCGCCAATGTCGGCTATGCGCAGCCCAACTGGGTCACCGAGACCCTCAAGGATCCAATCGACCGCGGCTGCGGGATACGAAGGGCGATATCGCGCGTAATCCATCGCGCGGTCGGCAAACCGTTGCGTCGGCTTGCGGTTACTGAAATCTCGCATAAAAAAACACCATCGGCTCTCCCGAAGCAGAACCGATGGCGCGAAGAACGATATGGCAAATAGTGTGCTGGAGGCATTCCTCGAATAGTAACGTCGGCGCACTCTGCGTACAATTAAGGGCCTTTACAGTTGTCTTGCAAACGCCGGCTACATCTGCTGTGTCTAAACTATTCGCGTACGAAACCGAGTACTCTAGCATGGTCAACGCTGAATCTCGCAGCGCCGACAGCGTTCACTTACTGTGGATCGCAGACGACGCTGCATGCGCGAGCTGCCAAAAGCTTGCCCGAGGTTCGCCGTACACTGAACGATCGATCCCTACCTGGCCGCGCGACGAGGGCACTTGCTTAGAAAAATGCCGCTGTTATATCGGTATCGAGAAGAGACTGTCGCAATAACCGGCCCTCCAGTAAACTACCCCTCCGAGCCTACCCAATGTTAAGTTGCCACCTAGTCGAGACCTGGCGGGAAGATACCAGCCCCCTAAGCGACGAAGCTAGGCGCCTTATGGCTTCCGCCCAAGCTGACCTCACCGTCCAGGTTCAGCCGATTGTCCGGCAGCGACTCGTGCAGCGGATTCTGCGGGCGACCCAATTCCGGCTAACCATGCTCGTGGCGGGGGCAGGTTTTGGTAAAAGCGCGGCTTTGCGCGACTTTTTGCAAACGCATCCGCTGGAACACGTTCGCTTCACCGTAAAACCTGAGAATCGCTCGCTTATTTCCTTTGTTCGCGGGTTCGCCGACGCGATCTCGGCCAGACAGCCTCATTTGCGGCTCTCATTAGCCGGTGCGCTCGAAGCAGCCAAGCAGGCGTCAGATCCCTCCAAGGCACTTGCCGATTGGCTTCTGGCCCACCTTGAGAGCGCTCCTACCACTATCGTGATCGACGATTTGCACTATGTAAATATGGATGCGGACGTTTCTTCAGTTTCGTCGCTCCTAAAAACGCTTGTGGAACAGACACGCGGACAGAAGCGCTGGATTATCTCAACACGTTCGAACATGGATTTACCCGTGAGCGACTGGTGCAAGAACGGCGCGATGGATGTGCCAATAGGCGAGAACGATCTGCGTTTCACGTTAGACGAGGCGCGCCAACTCGCAGCCTGTAGCAAAGCTCCGCCACGCGACGATGAAGTCGTTCAACTTCTTAACCTTACTGATGGATGGCCCGCCGCATTCATGCTTGGCTTGTCTGCGCCTGAGCGAAGTTCTGGGATTCGCCAAAGCACCGCTCGCGGCCGCAGGGCCATCTATCGTTACCTTGCCCAAAGTCTTATAGACAACGTAGATCCGCGAGTCAAGAAGTTTTTACTCGAAACCTCCGTTTTTCCATCACTCGATCGCCGCCTTCTAAAAAACACCGATTGGAAGGATTACGCAGCAATACTCGGCGAGCTTGGCCGTCAGGACGGCGTCATTTCTCTCACCAGCGAGGGCGTCCCTAAATACCCCGAACTGCTTCGTGATTTTTTGGAGAAGCAACTACGAAGCGGCGGCGATGACGCGTACGCTAGTGCAATGCAGTGCGCGGCGCAAGCGCTGGAACGATCGGGTCAAATAGCTGAAGCGTTGCGCTATTATACAGAAAGCTGCGCTACTACAGATGTGGAGCGATTGTTAGAGGAGAACGGCTTCAACCTCGTAGAGAGCGGAAACGCTGACATCGTCCAAGCTTCGATGGGGATAACTGAAAGCCAAGAAGAGCCGAGCGCCATAGTGTCCGCGCTTCGAGGATTTTTCGAATTTCAACGAGGCCGCGCAGACACATCCGAAGCATGGTTTCGGGTGGCAGTAAAACGTTCGAACGCTCCGTCCACGAAAGTTGAGGTAATTTATCGGTACTGCCTGACTTTAATGCACCGCTGGCAAACCGCAGAATGCATTGAACTGTTGGAACCCTATGTTGATTCAGCGGGATTAACGGTCGAACGGCAGGCCTCGATCTACTCTACTTTGGCGATTGCCTATGTTCTCACCCAGCGCTTTCCAGAAGCGCGGAAGCTGATGACTCGAGCGCTAGATTTGCTTCCGGTTACTGACAGTAAAAGTATTCAAGCCGAAATTTATCAGTTTGCATCGTGGGCAGCGCTTTTTACGGGTGACGATGCCACGGCACGTCGACTAGCGCCCATGGCGGTTAAAACCGCCCTTGAAGCCGGACTCTTCGACGTCGCCGCCCGAGCGCTGAGCGTTTTGTATAACATCGCCGCAGACATCGACGACGACCCCGTGAAGTCGCTTGATCTTTTGGACCAAATTGCCGACTGTGCCTTAAAGTCGGGAAACATCGCCATACGCCTATATGCACTGACGGGGGCCTTCCTCATTGAGGTAGAGCGCGGGAATACTGAAGCAGCAACGCAATTGAGTACGGCCATAGGCAACTACGAAGTGAACTATTCGGACGTGCACACAAGCGAAGGAGTGCTACCAGGCCAAGCACTCATGATGGCAGGGAATGGCCAATTCTCGGGGGCATTTAATTTGCTCGCTCCCAGCGCAGAACGCCAAGTCACGCCTGACCGGCAAGCAATGCGGTGGGCCGAGATAGCGCTGTATGCAGCGGCTTCTTCGGAAACCGAAGCGGAATCAGCAGTGCGTTTTGCTCAAGAACACCTTCGCGGGCAGGCAACCTTTGGGGTACGTGACATACAAATGGCCCTCAACGTCGTCTTAGCATTGATGTTACTAAAAAGGGAGCCGGAGGGCGCGCAGTTGCTGCGCGAGACGGGTCAACAAGTTATTAGTCATTCCATTCGTCTCCGCTGCTTATACGGAACCGTAAAGTCCATCTTCGACAATTGGCAAGGCGCCGGAAACCATGCCGAAGTCGCATCGAAGCTTCGCGCTATGAGAGCCAATAATCTCGGGGGCCTTGCACTGGTGTACGAGTCGCTACCGATGCCTCGAGAAGGACGACGACATGCAAACGATTCCTAATCCAACGACTGTCGAACGCATTGGTTTTGCCTCTCGAATTGCGGAATGCCGCGATGCCATAACGCAGGGAATGATCGACCAATCTAAGGTCGGTAAACAGACCTTATTTGTGACAACTGTCGCGCATCAATTTATTGACTTCCTTGAAATTGCCGCGCATCAATCGGAAGACGAATCCCTTATCCTCTGGGCCAAGTCCTTACTGAACGAGCATCCCAACGCCGACACGGTGATTAAACTGATGCTCAACGGTATCCCTTCCGTTGAAAAAGTACTAGCCGAGCAAAATGTCGATTACTGGCGCATCAAGCCCGATCTACAGCAAATACATCGCAATATCGTGCTACTGGCAAACACGCAATTATCCCGGCGCACAAGAGACCAAGCTAGCGCTATCGACGAGATCGATGCACACATCGACGACCTCATAACTAAATTGGATACCGAAGATCCGGCCACAGCTGAACATTCCCGATCGGTTTCTCTGTGGTGCTCAAGAATCGCAAAGCGCATGGGGTTCAATCGACAAGAATCTGTTCTCATCACGAGAGGTGGGTTGATTCACGACATCGGTAAACTGCTGACTCCTAAGGAAATTCTAAACGCCCCGCGTGCTCTGGACGAACGCGAATGGTGCATCATGAAGCAGCACGTGATAGCTGGCGTAGAGATAATAGAACAAATACCGCGCTTAAAGCATCTGGTTCCCTCTGTTCGCGGTCACCACGAGCGCTTCGACGGCAATGGTTATCCCGATAAAAAGCAGGGAACAAATATCGACTTGTTCGCGAGGATAGTCACTGTTGCAGATGCGTTCAACGCGATGATCGCCCGGCGCGCCTATCGGCTGCCATTTTCCCCACTGGTCGCTCTGGAAGAACTAAAACGACACCGATCTACACAGTTCGATCCCAGGATCGTTGAAGCGATGATCGATGTCGTCGTAAATCAGGACGATTAAGGCTCGCACGCGCCGCCGATTGGTTAGCGGTGAGGTCCCGGCATCGGGGAGAGGCCATTGGTGCGAGGTGCGGGCATCGGCGAGAGGCCGTTGGTATGAGGTCCGGGCATCGGCGAGAGGCCATTGGTGTGAGGGCCGGGCATTGGCGAGAGACCCTTAATCGTCACCGGAGCCGTACTGTGTGGTCCGGGCATAGGTGACAGACCGGCCATCGCTGGGGCTACTGCGCATACAAACATCGCGGAACCGAACAAAAGGGTCTTATACGAGGTCATGACAGCGGAACGTCCTTTCCGTGATGGTACGCTGGTGTTATCACAGTACAATATAAGCGGCTGCACGGTAACTGTTAAAATTGAGGGGTTTAGCGTAACAAGGAATTGCAAGCTCGCTTTGCTAAGCCGCATTGGTGAGTAAGCTCATGGTGGTGGGAACGGTAGACAACCTTCCCATCGAGAAACGAGCCAGAGCGAGCCCTAAGGAGTGGGCCCTAGTTACCAAGCGCTCCGTTCCTGATTTTTACATCGTCAATGATCGCTTTCGGGTTCTCAACTTTCATGTCGACTTGTCCCATCACGAAAAGCGAGCTGACTGCCGGTTTGATGTGACCGGCCAAGCACTGCCCGAATTGATCGAAAAAACTGTGCGCAACTTAGCTGACCGACGGGAGCAAGAGAACTGCAACGACCAAACACTCGTGGCCATTCCCAACTCCTCGCTGTTCGTTCGTGCGGTCTGGCTTGCGGGTGAGTTCGGTAACAACATCGCCGTTTTCGTAGAACAGTTCAAGTCCCGCGACTACGTCCGACAGGCCACCGCGCGCTATGCGCTATCCAAGCGCGAAGAGGAAGTGCTGGGATTCTTGGTTCGCGGCGCGCGGACGTCGGAAATCGCGAACTCGATGTTTATCGCCCCTACGACGGTGATCTACCATATGAACAGCCTAATGGAAAAGACGCACTCTCACAGTCGCACGGAGATCGTCGCAAAGACGCTGGCCTGGAACTCCTAAGCCTAACCGATTGCCTTTGACGCGGTACGCGAGCGCAGGGAACTCTCAAAGTCGACGGTTGTCAGTGGATATCCAACGTTGTATCCTTGCAGGCTCCGGACGCCCTGGCCGATCAGCCATTCTCGCTGCCGCTCCGTTTCAACACCTTCCGCGACGATGTTCCAGCCGAACGACTTGGCAACTTGAATGTTGGCAGTGAGCACAGCCTCAGCTTTTGTGTCGCGAAACAGCATGCCCACAAGTCCGTGATCCAACTTAATAAAATCAATTGGCAATAGGGCTAGCTGCTTTAGGGAAGAGGATCCACTGCCGAACCGATCGATGCCGACGCTCAACCCACGAACCCGACAGCCCTCCAGAAACTGTTCGCTCACTAGAAAGTCTCGCATAATCAGAACTTCGCTCATTTCGAGTGAAATGGTCGATGCGTCGAACCGTTCTTCTGCAACCATGGCATCCATCTGACTGAACAGTGACTTGTCTAGCCCCGAGATGTTAACGTAGATGTGCGGAGTCTGTCCGATCTGTTTCCAACGGTGAGTTTGACCCAGCACCTCGCGCAAGACCCAGGCATCAATCAAGGACACTAGCTTACTCTGCGTAGCCATCTCCATGAAGGTGCTCGGCGACAACAAACCCTTTGACGGATGCAGCCATCGTAACAATGCCTCGGCTCCGGCCAGATTTCCGGCCACATCCTCCACCGGCTGATAACAGAGCAGAAACTCCTTATTCATCGATGCTGCGCGCAAGCTGTCCGAAAGCTCGCGCTTTTTTTCCAGTTCCTCGTGCAAGCCGGCGCTGTACCAGCAAATGTTTCTGCCACCGCTTTGTTTGGCCCGGTACATGGCAGCATCGGCGCACCTTAGTAATTCCTCGGCCGTGACCGCGTCGCTCGGAAAAATCGATATCCCAATGCTGGCCGCAAGTTCAAAACTGTGATTGTGGACGTCAAAGGATTGCGCTAGAACTGCGGCAATTCGCTGCGCAGCTTCCTGAATCTGATCGTCGGTACTAAAATCCGGAAACAAGATGGCGAATTCGTCCCCGCCCACGCGCCCTACATATTCTCCCTTGCGCAAGGCGCTACGGAACCGCTGGGAAATCTCGACCAGAACGATGTCTCCGGCACTGTGCCCGAGCGTGTCGTTTACTTGTTTGAAGCCATCGACGTCCAGAAACAGGAGCCCGGCACGCCGCGAACCACGCCCAGCTCCCGCGAGGATCTCGTGTAGCCGCGAAAGCGTCGCCGAACGGTTTGGCAACCCAGTGAGCGGATCGTAAAACGCCAAAAACTCCAAGCGTTCGCCAGTTTCGCGCCGGCCCACCAGGCGCGCCAAGGCCCTTGCGATCACTTCTGCGTACCGATGGTCCGCTTCCGCGAAGGGAAAAGCGCGGGGCTGTGATGACGACAACGTTAGAACCCACTGCTGGTCCGCCCCAAAGGGCACAGAAATAAAGCTGCGAATTTCACCCTGCTTGACCATGTTGAGTCCCGCAATCTCCGGTTGCAGGTTCGTGTCGTGGCATAATAAGGTTTCCTGCAATCGAGCAACGTGGCCGGATAGAGTCTGCGATCGTGGGATGTTTGCACCCGTGGGCAGTGGCAGATCACCAACGACATACTCATTAGCGACCGTCTCATCTTCAACCCGAACGAGCGAACCGTGCTGCAGTCCCAGCTCCGCAATCGCGAGTTCCATGATTGCTTGCGTATGCTGTGTGCTATCGAAGCCTTGCACGACCATCAATTCCCACAAGCGTTCGTTGCGCGAGCGCGTGATGGTCAGGGCTTGTGGCGTTACGCCTGCACGCACCATGAAGCAGCCGGCACGCTCTCCGGTGATGTGCGGAAGGTACGTGATGGTCACCGGCAAGGTTTCTGTGACCCCTGGCTTCTGCGAAACCTCGACCTGCAACTCATCGGAAACAAAGGCGTCGGTACTGTGCAAGAGGCTTCGCACGCGATCGCGCACGTCATGGAAGACGTTGTGGCGAAAAAACTTTCTGCCGGCAAAATTGATGTACTCGAGCTCGCCCGTCATTCCATCGAACAATGCCATTGCACTTTCGCCTGAAGATTCGGCCATCGTTCGCGCTGTTAGATTGATGGGGTTCCTCGCCGTGCATTGCACTGTTGATAAAGGTCGGGGGCGCCCTCCGTCTAGGCTTTGAGCTCGATATCGACGCCTGCCGGTAGGTCTAGATGCATTAAGGCATCCATCGTCTTTGGGGATGCCTGTAAGATGTCGATTAAACGCTTGTGCGTGCGCATTTCAAAATGTTCGCGACTCTTTTTGTCCACGTGGGGCGAGCGTAACACACAAACTCGGTTGATTTCGGTTGGCAACGGCACCGGGCCACTAACAAAGGCGCCGGTACGTTTGGCCGTATCAACGATACGCTCCGCCGATTGGTCCAGTACCCGGTGGTCGTAGGCCTTAAGGCGGATACGTATCTTTTGCTTTGCCATGAAGACTAATCTTGAACCGAGGTGACGACGCCGGCTCCCACAGTGCGGCCACCCTCGCGAATGGCGAAACGCAAACCTTCTTCGCAGGCGATGGGCGTAATCAATTCGACTTCCATCGCCACGTTGTCGCCCGGCATCACCATCTCAACGCCTTCGGGGAGTTTAATGGTTCCGGTAACGTCGGTCGTTCTAAAATAAAATTGGGGGCGATAGTTGGCAAAAAATGGCGTGTGACGTCCACCCTCTTCTTTCGAAAGGACGTAGACTTCGGCTTTGAAATTTTTGTGCGGTTTAATGGAGCCGGGTTTGGCCAGCACCTGTCCCCGCTCGATATCATTGCGCTCTATTCCACGTAGCAAGACCCCGACGTTATCGCCCGCGATACCCAAATCGAGCAATTTGCGGAACATTTCGATGCCCGTAACGACGGATTTGCGCGCTTTTTCCTGCAGACCGACGATCTCGACTTCTTCACCGACTTTAATCTGTCCGCGCTCAACGCGCCCGGTCCCAACCGTACCGCGGCCGGTGATCGTAAAGACGTCTTCAACCGGCATCAGGAAGGGTTTGTCAACGGCGCGTTCCGGTGTTGGAATATAAACGTCAACCGCGTCCATCAAATCGAAAATCGCTTGTGCGTCTGGATCTCCGCGCTTGCCGCCCGAGTTGAGCGCCTTGAGCGCCGACCCTCTGATAACCGGTAGATCGTCGCCCGCAAAGCCTTGTTTGGAAAGGAGCTCGCGCACTTCCATTTCGACCAACTCCAGCAACTCGGGATCATCAACTTGGTCAACCTTATTGAGAAACACTACAATAAATGGAACGCCGACCTGCTTCATCAGCAAAATGTGCTCCCGAGTTTGCGGCATGGGTCCATCAGCGGCCGAGACAACGAGAATCGCACCGTCCATTTGGGCCGCACCGGTAATCATGTTCTTGATGTAGTCGGCGTGACCGGGGCAATCCACGTGCGCGTAGTGCCGCTTCGCAGTCTCGTACTCTTGATGCGAAATCGCAATCGTAATGCCGCGCTCTTTCTCTTCGGGTGCATTGTCGATATCATCGACGCTACGCTTGGCGATGTTCGAGTTTTCTGTGGCGAGGCAGTTAATTATTGCCGCGGTAAGCGTGGTCTTGCCGTGGTCGACGTGCCCCGTCGTGCCGATGTTTACATGCGGTTTGCTACGATCGAATTTTGCCTTCGCCATTTTTTCCTTATCTTATCCTTTGTTCAAGCAGGCTTGTAATGTTATCTGTCTTTGAGCTGTTGGTCGGTCTAGGCGGCCGGCTTTTTACCGGCTGCCTTGGCCACGATCTCTTCCTCAACCGACTTCGGCGCTTTTTCGTAGTGGCTAAACTCCATGGTGTACGTAGCGCGACCTTGCGTTGCAGAGCGCATATCCGTAGCGTACCCAAACATTTCGGAAAGCGGCACGTGCGCCTTCACGACCTGCGCGGCACCCGGCGCTTCCTCGGTTGACTGAATCACGCCGCGCCGGCGCATCAGGTCCCCGTTTATGGCACCGATGAACTGCTGTGGTGTGG
>JALZBG010000152.1 GCA_030947645.1 Vulcanimicrobiota bacterium
GTTCGGTACCTACCCGCAGCCCCATCGGCACCCGGGGCACCCCCCGCGCCGGTGACGTCGGCACCTCCAGCCAGTCCGCCGACTGCGCCAACGCCGCCGCCCGCGCCATTCCTCGACAGATTTATTGCGGGCGATTTTATATTTAATCCTCAGACTTATAATGAATTTAGCCCGGGAAACCGGGGCGGACGCGGCTCGTTTCATGTGCGCGCCGCAGTTGAGTTTGCTTTAGGTAGTCTTCCCTTTATGCTGGAAGGGGACTATAGGCAATTTCGCTATCCGCACAACCAGAATTCGGCGACGCCGCTCGCAAATTCGCCTTGCGATGGGCTTGGCCCCAATGCCATTCCGGGGGACACCGGGTGCGTCACCATCATCGGCGGAGGAAGCCAAGTATTCGTTCCGGCCTTCGGTCCGCGCGACATCGAGGCGGATGGCCGGCTTGCAATCAAACTATTAGATCCGCGAATTTTTATCGGGGTCGGATACATGCAGCGCGTCACCAATTACGGCTATCCGCGTCTGCATGGGATTGGTGCGGGGATCGAAAAGTTGCCCGACCTCGACAACACGTTTTCGGTATACGGAAGCCTTTGGTACTATCCTCGCTTGAATGGAACGTGCGGAATTGACGTGTGCCCAAGCGGGCCGTTCAAGCTGTCGTACCGCGCACTGAAATACCAGTTGGGGGCCGCGCTGAATCTGGGCAAAGGGCCGCTGTTCATCGACTTGGGTTACTTGGGCGATCGCCTGCGCAGTCAGCAGAATGCACCGTCCGGAATCAACCAGCAGGGAGCATACGCGGGGTTGGGTCTGCACCTATAAGTTTGCGGACGGTAGCGTGATCGGCGCTATCGAATAGCCAAGCCGCCGGCGGCGGCTCCGCGGGAAGCCCAGCGGCCCGTGGAGGACAGCCCCGGGAAACGGCGGCTTGACCGCCGGGATGGTTTCCTGTAGACTATCCTTTTGGTTCCCTTTGGGCAGCCCTTGTCCGTTGCATCCTCTCAAAGGGGCGCGGCGCGAACCGAGCGCAATCGCCGAACGCTCGCGATAAAGATGGGGCAGCGTTTCGCGCTGTGCCGGTCGAGGCGACGACACCCTGTCGTTCAGGGAAAGACAAATTGCCGTCGGGGTTCATTTGGCCGCTAAAAAACAAGTCAAAACGCGCAAGAAGCGCGAGTTTAAGAACGTGCAGTCGGGTGTGGCGCACGTGCATTCGTCGTTCAACAACACCATCGTTACTATTTCCGATAATCAAGGAAGCGTCATCGCCTGGGCGTCCGCGGGAAACCTTGGTTTTAAGGGCTCAAAAAAGTCGACTCCCTTTGCCGCGCAGATGGCCGCTGAAGCCGTTGCGCGTAAGGCGATGGAGCATGGGATGAAGCAGGCGGAAGTGCTGGTTAAGGGGCCCGGCGCCGGCCGCGAGGCGGCGATTCGCTCGTTGCAGGCAACCGGCCTGGAAATCACGTTGATCAAAGACGTTACTCCCATCCCACACAACGGCTGCCGTCCTCCCAAGCGGCGCAGAGTTTAGGAGAGGCAACAGATGTCTCGTTATACCGGACCCGTCTGTCGCCTCTGCCGGCGTGAGACTGCCGCCAGCAAGACCGGGGAAAAGATCAAGCTCTTCCTTAAAGGTGACCGGTGCTTGAGCAAAAAATGCGCCGTCGAACGACGGGGCACGGCGCCGGGACAAAAGACACAGGGAAAGAGCCGCCAGAAGGTTTCAGAATACGGCCGTCAGCTGCGCGAAAAGCAAAAGATGCGCCGCTATTACGGTGTCATTGAAAGGCAGTTCGAAAACTACTTTCGTGAAGCGGCGCGGGTGCCAGGGCAAACCGGCAAGACCTTTTTGCAACTCCTCGAGCGTCGATTAGACAATGTCGTGTACCGCTTGAACTTGGCCACGAGCCGAGCTCAGGCCCGGCAGTTAATTACGCATCGGCACTTCAGAATCAACGGGCGGATCGTCAACATTCCGTCCTATATTGTGAAATCCGGTGACACCCTGACCATTGGCGAGCGGGCGCTTAAGTCGAATATTTTCCAGTCAAATCTGGAAGTGGCCAAAGCGCGCCGCGCCCCTGAATGGTTGGAATTCAACGACCAAGACAATTCAGCCAAAGTGTCCCAGTTGCCGTCTCGCGAGCAAATCGACACCCCAGTCGACGAACAGCTCATCGTTGAATATTACTCGCGATAGTGTCATGCTGAGCTTGTCCAAGCATGGCATCCACAAACGTGGTTCTTCGACGGTGCTTCTACAGGCTGCATGGCATTGCTTCGGATAACTCGGTCTTAAAGCATACAACAACCTAGCCGCTACTGGGAGTACGATCGCCCTAAGGGACGGATAACTTGAGTAGCAACAAAGGAATAACAATCAATTCATGAACGTGTTAGAAACGCCTCAGGGCGCATCCATCGAAATTCGTGACCGTCGCGAAAACTATGCCAAATTTGTGATCGAGCCGTTGGAAAGAGGGTTCGGCATTACGCTGGGCAACGCGCTGCGCCGAATCCTCCTATCCTCGATTCCCGGTGCTGCAGTAACGTACGTCAAGATTGACGGTGTGCTGCATGAGTTTTCGACCATTCCGGGGGTGGTTGAAGATACGACCAACCTGATGCTCAATCTTAAGGGCCTACCGCTGAAGATGAACACCGACGAACTTAAAGTCTTAACGTTGCAGGCTGCCGGTGCCAAGGAAGTCACGGCCGCCGACATCGCTCCGGATGCGGACGTGGAGATTCTCGATCCGGCTTACCACATCGCGACCCTTACTGCAAAGAGCGCCAAGTTTTCCATGGAGATCGGTGTCGAAAAACATCGCGGGTACGTCACATCGGATCGCCAGCGTAATATCGAGCATATGATCGGCTTGATTCCGCTCGATTCAATTTTTTCGCCCATCCGCAAGGTGAATTTTTCAGTAGACGACACGCGCGTTGGGCAAGTAGTTGATTTCGACCGGTTGACGCTAGAGATTGAAACGAACGGGTCCGTCACCCCCGATGATGCGCTTTCCATTGCCGCTCAGATCATGCAGGACCAGTTAGAGCTCTTCGTCTCGATCAATACTGAGGAAAAACCTTTGGCGGCCGCGCCGACGAGCGAGTGGGATGTGCCGGTGGAAAGCCTCAACCTCTCAGTGCGTTCGTTCAACTGCCTGAAACGCGCGGGGATTTCCAGGGTCTCCGAACTACTCGACATGAGCGAAGATGAGATCATCAAGATGAGAAATTTCGGAAAAAAGTCGCTGGACGAAATTAAACAGGTGCTGGAAGAAAGGGGTATTTCACTGCGCGACGCGTAGTGGAACACAATGCCGCATCAAATCGCAAAGAAGCGTTTGTCCCGGACGGACGGCCACCGCAAGGCACTATTGCGCAACCTTGCGACCTCATTCTTCAAGCATGAAAAAATCGAAACGACAACCACAAAGGCCAAACAAGTCGGCAAAGTCGTGCAACGGCTCATCACCCAGGCTTCCCGGGGAGATCTGCATTCTCGCCGCCTGGTAGCGCAGTACCTAACTGAGCCCAAGGTAGTCGCAAAATTGTGCGATCAGATTGCGCCGTCGTTTAAAGAACGTTCCGGCGGATACACGCGCATAGTTAAATCGCGGGTTCGGCCAGGGGATGCCGCGGAGTTATCGATTATCGAGCTGGTGCGCTAGGACGGCGAGGCCGCCGGGAAGCCAAACCGCTTTTCGGCGTCGTCCGCGATATAGCTCCCAATAGCGAGAGATGAAGTTGCGGCCGGAGAGGGTGCGTTACGCACGTGAACGACACCGTCGGCGCCTTCAAACACGAAATCATCTACCATGTTGCCGTCACTGGACATCGCTTGCGCTCGAACGCCGGAAGGGCCAGGCAAACAATCTTGCGCACGGAGCTCCGGAATATAGCGTTGTAACGCCTTCACATACGCGCCGCGGATGACATCGCGGTACATTTCGCCAAAACCAACCTTCCAGTATTTGCCGGCGAGCTTGATGAACCCCGAGTACGATAGGGCATCCAGCAAATCCCGCGGATTAATTTTGAAAAAGCTATAACCTTCGCGAGCGAATGCCAACACCGCGTTGGGGCCGAGCCAGATGGAGCCGTCCATCCGGGGCGTAAAGTGCACTCCTAAAAACGGAAATTCCGGATCGGGAACCGGGTAGATATTCCCTTTCACGAGATACCGTTTTTCCGGCTTGAGAACCAAGTAATCCCCGCGGAATGGCACGATTTTTGGATCGCCTTTCCCGCCCGTCATTTGTGCGAGACGATCGGAGAATAAACCGCCGCACGTAATCACGGCACGGGCTTCGATATTCCCAGAGGCGACTGTCAAGGTCGTGACGCCGTTGCGGCGCTGGATGGCAGTTACTTCGCGCTGCGTTAGAATGTCACCGCCGGCCTGGAGGATGTCGTCCGCATAGGACCGTGCCACTCGGCTATAGTCTACAATGCCGGTAACCGGAGAAAAGATCGCTCGGATTCCACGGCAGTGTGGTTCGCGCTTGGCAATTGTGGCCGCATCGAGCATTTCCAAATTTTCTATACCGTTAGCGACACCGCGGCGCATCAGCTCATCGAGACGACCGAGTTCGCTTTCGTCCGTCGCGACAATCAGTTTTCCGACGTTGCTGTATTCGATCCGCTTTTTGTCGCAGTAGCTCCAGAGCGACTTTCGTCCTTCCACGCATAGACGTGCCTTAAGCGAACCCGGCGCGTAATAGATTCCCGAATGGATCACCCCGCTGTTATGCCCGGTCTGATGCTTACTGAGAACCTCTTCTTTCTCAAGATTTACCAAGCGCAAGCTGGGATGTCGGGAGAGGAGTTCACGTCCGGCGGCCAGCCCGACGATGCCCCCTCCCACGATCGCGATGTCGTAGATCATACCGGCTGGGATTCTCTCGCGAGCAGTTGCAGCTCCTAGAAGAAGAGTCGAAAACTTCTGGTTCGCTATGATTACGGCGCGCAGGTGCCTAAG
>JALZBG010000153.1 GCA_030947645.1 Vulcanimicrobiota bacterium
GTGCCGATCAACGCCTCGCAGTCGATCGCGACGGTAGCTCAACTCGCGGGCCTGTCCGTCGTCGTCGCTGTCGGCTTGCGTTTGGGTTGCATCAATCATGCACTGCTCACGATGGCATTGTGCGAACAGTTGGGAATCTCTGTGGCCGGCGGCGTGCTGGTCGACCGATGGGAACGTTCCGAGGAGACGTATGTTGGCGACGTCATCCGCGCGTTGCAGGGAAAACTCAAAATTCTTGGCATTGTGCCGTTTGAACCCGATGAGCGGGCCTCCGTGGAGGCCGCCGCTGCGCTCTTCGCGCCACTGCAGTAAAGGAACACCCACCGTTGAGCAATCCCACAATCGAACGCGCTCGCGAACGGGCCCTTACCCAGCGTTTGGCCGCCGATCGCCAATTGCTTGATGAACTCGCGCGCATACCCGCCGCGGATGTCGGCGATTTGCTGACGCTCGCCGACGAAGTGCGGGCCGCGCATTGCGGGAATGGAATCGCTGTAGAAGTCCTTTATAATGCCAAGCGTGGCGGCTGTTCGGAGGACTGTAACTTTTGCTCCCAGAGCGCACGCTACGCTTCCGGAGTGGACGCCGAACCCGTGAGCTCCGTCGAGGGATTTCTGGAAGCCGCACGGGACGCGCATCTCCGTGGTGCTGCCGAACTATGCATTGTAGTTGCGGTGCGCGGTCCCTCGACAAAATTACTGGAGCGCGTGTGCGAGGCGGTGCGCCTTATCAAAGCGCAATACCCGCTGCACGTAGCGGTATCGCTCGGGATATTGCGCGAAGATCAGTTGCTGCTTTTGGTCGACGCTGGCGTAGATAAGGTAAACCATAACCTGGAAACCTCCCGCCGGTATTTTCCCGACGTGTGCACCACCCATACGTTCGACGAACGATTACAGACGTGCAGTCTGGTGAAGCAGTTCGATTTGGAGCTCTGTTGCGGAGGAATCGTTGGGTTAGGTGAAACGATCGAGGATCGAGTCGACTTTCTTGCGACGCTGCAAGAGTTGCAGCCCGATGAAGTTCCGATCAATTTTTTGAATCCGCGTCCGGGGACGCCGTATGCCGACCGCTCGTTGGTAGATCCGATCGAAGCGCTGCGATTTGTAGCCATGGCGCGCCTAGCGCTGCCGCGTGCGCTAATACGTTTCGCCGGGGGCCGAGAAGTGACTCTTGCGGGTTTGCAGGACCTTGGAATGCGCAGCGGCGCCAGCGGTTTGGTGTTGGGAAACTATCTCACGACCGGCGGACGCGGCGATCAAGATGATTTCACGATGTTGGAACGCCTCGGATTCGAGGTCATGGCCTAATGCTTATCAACCGCCGCTCCTAGGTGGATCAAAGCAAGACCCCCTATTTCCAAGCCCTCCTGGATTACGTGGATGCGGGCGTCATTCCGTTTCACACGCCCGGACATAAACAGGGCATTGGCATGGATCGCGCGTTTCGCGAATTTATCGGCGAAAATATCGCTTCGATCGACCTCACGCCCATGCCGGGAATTGACGACCTGCTGCAGCCGACCGAGTCGCTCCTGGAAGCTCAGCAGCTGGCGGCAGAAGCCTATGGAGCCGACCGCAGTTATTTCTTGATTAACGGTTCGACAAGCGGCAACCAGTGCATGATGATGGCCGCCGTCAACCCGGGAGATCGGATTGCAGTGCCCCGTAACGCGCACAAATCGATGCTCGGCGGCCTGGTGATGAGCGGTGCGCACCCCTTGTACATGCAGCCCGAAGTTGACGAAGCGCTGCACATGGATAATTGCGTGACACCGGAAACGGTCGCACGAACACTGGCTGAATTCCCCGACATAAAGGCCGTTTATCTTGTGTCACCAACCTACTATGGCGTCGCTGCCGACATCGCGTCGATCGCTAAAGTTGCCCACGACGCCGGCAAGTTACTACTCGTAGACGAAGCGTGGGGTCCGCACTTTCACTTTCATCCCGCGTTGCCGCTCTCGGCAACCGCGGCAGGAGCGGACCTCTGCATCAACTCCACGCACAAGATGCTTTCCGCCTTTTCTCAGTGTGCGATGCTTCATCAGATAGGTCCGCGCGTGCGGGTGGACCGGCTCGAAGCGGTGCTCAAGATGTTCCTTTCCACCTCACCGAATTTACCGATGGTGGCATCTCTGGACGTGGCGCGGAAGCAGATGGCAACTGAAGGCGTCGCGCTCCTGTCACGCACCATCGACTTGGCCGAAGATACGCGCCGTCGCCTGAACGAAATCCCGGGCGTCTATTGTTTTGGGGAAGAACTTCAGGGGCGTCCGGGGATCTTCGATTTGGACCCCACGAAGGTTACGATCACGGTGAAGAATCTCGGGTACACGGGGTACGAAGCCTCGGAGATTCTTCGGCGCAGATACAACGTTCAAGTTGAGTTGGCCGACCTCTTTAACGTCGTAGCCTTGTTCACCATCGGCACCACGGCATCTGCTGCGGACCGCTTGGTGCTGGGTGTTTCCGAATTGGCTCGCGAAGACCGCGCCGTCGACATCTTTTCTCCGTCCGGCATTTTGGAACGTCGCTTAAAAACCGGAAGCTACCGTCTCCCCAAAATCCCGCCGATGCGCATGCTGCCCCGGGATGCTTTTTTGGCCGACACCGAACTCGTCAACTTCAAGCAGAGTAAGGGGCGTATTTGCGCCGAAACGATCTCGCCTTATCCCCCCGGAATACCGGTTATTTCTCCGGGCGAAGAGATTGGTGAGGAAATTATCGACTACCTTATGCTGGAGATTAGAGCCGGCGTACGCATGCAAGGACCCTACGATAAGGATCTTAAGAAAATTCGGGTGGTCAAGCGGCAGGGCGAGAAGGCAGATGTGAGAAAAGAGTTCTAAACGTTCTCTAAAAAGAGGGTCAGTATTGGCGGTTAAAGCCGAATCGATCTCTCCGGGCTGGGAGCTCTCCCAACTCCTCGACATTTTCACTCTCTCCATACGACAGTCGCTGGTTCGACTTCCGAACATCGAATCGATGATCGAAGTCGTTTTAGATTTGGGCCGTCCGCCGGAAGCACGTTTCGAAAATGATTTCGTCTACCTGTCCGATACCGCGGTGTCGCAAGAAGACATCGCTCACGTTTGTTCGCGCCTGTCTCCTTTCGGTGCCGACAACCGCGCCGGCATCGAGCAAACGCTCCATCGAATAAGCGCGATTCGTAATCGCACTGGAAAAATCGTGGGGTTGACCTGCCGCGTGGGACGTGCAGTTTACGGGACGATCGATATCGTACTGGATATATTGCGCAGCGGAAACTCGATTTGTTTGCTGGGTCGCCCCGGCGTCGGAAAAACCACGATGTTGCGCGAATGCGCGCGCGTTTTGGCCGAAGACCGCAAGCGCGTCGTGATCGTCGACAGCTCCAATGAGATCGCCGGCGACAGCGACATCCCTCATCCAGGCATTGGGACGGCTCGCCGCATGCAGGTGGCCGATCCTAATCTGCAGCACGCGGTCATGATCGAAGCGGTCGAAAACCACATGCCTCAAGTGATCGTGATCGACGAAATCGGGACCGAGGCCGAAGCGCAGGCAGCGCGCACTATCGCCGAGCGTGGCGTCGCCCTCATCGGTACCGCTCACGGGCAAACGCTGGAAAACCTGTTGATGAACCCCACGCTTTCGGACCTTGTCGGCGGCATCAGCGCGGTTACCCTTTCCGACGAAGAAGCGCGCCGGCGCGGGACGCGCAAGACCGTTCTCGAACGGAAGGCGCCCCCCACATTCGACATCGTCGTCGAGATTCACGATCGCGACCGTCTGGCAATTCACAAGAACGTCTCCGACGTCGTCGACGCCCTCTTGCGCGGCTATCAGCCGGCTCCCGAAGTTCGGCAGCGCACGGCTTCGGGCGACGTTACGATCATCCAAGAAGCCGACCCGGAATCCATGCCGCACCATTTGGCGGCAATCCACGATGACGCCCACGGCGCAGAGGATCACGACCATCCGCTCATGATCTTCCCCTATGGGGTATCGCGCAACAAAATCGAGCGAGCTATCCATAACCTGCGCGTCAACGCCGCTATCGCGCGTAATTGGGACGACGCCGATGTGGTACTTACGCTCAAAACGCTCGAACGCAAAGAGCAGCCGAAGCTCAAGCAGATTGCTTCTGAGAACGTTCCGATCTATTCGATCAAAACGAACACCACCACGCAAATTCAAACATGTCTAAAAGACGTATTTAACCTGCCCACGATCGACAACGAAGAAATCGCTATGCGCGAGGCAGAAGAAGCAGTCTATCAAGTGCTGCTCGACAATCAGGCTATCGAATTATCGCCGCAGACATCGTACGTTCGTCGCATGCAGCATCAAGTTGCCGAGAGATACCGCCTGCAGTCTCGCAGCACGGGGCTGGAGCCCAACCGTAGGGTGAAGATCTTTAAAACTACCGACCTTTAATGTTCATCACGTTCGAGGGTATTGAAGGCAGCGGAAAATCCACGCTGCTGGCGGGGATTGCGCAACGCCTGCGCGACCGGGGGTACGATCCGCTGCTGACGCGCGAGCCGGGCGGAACGCAAACCGGCGATCTCATCCGTGACGTCTTCTTACACGCGCGGGTATCGGTAGAGCCATTGGCGGAGGCATTCCTCATCAACGCATCCCGGGCGCAGCACGTAGCGGAAGTCATTCGCCCCGCCCTCGCGAGTGGGCGCCCCGTGCTGTGCGACCGCTACACGGACTCAACCCTTGCGTATCAGGGTTACGGCCGCGGTCTCGATTTGGGCACCTTGCAGATGCTCTGTGATGCCGCCACCGGCTCGCTCGCGGCGGATGTCACGCTACTCGCCGATGTTTCCGTGGCCACGTCGCAATCGCGCGTGACGGCTCGCGGTGCGCAGAAAGATCGCGTAGAATCGTCAGATCCGGCCTTTCACGAACGCGTTCGGGCCGGCTTCCTGCGCCTCGCCGCCGAGAATCCGCGGATCGTCCGGATT